>DASTEB010000095.1:0-36262 GCA_035710025.1 Chloroflexia bacterium | reverse complement strand
GGTGCTGCTCAGCCTGGGCGGGCTGCTGCTCGGCCTCCTCGCAGAGCCGCTTGTGGGCGCGGTGCTGTTCCCCGGCAGGCCGCCCGAGCAGCAGGCGCTGGTGGTCGACCTCACACGCATCATCCTGCTGTCGCCCCTGTTTATGGGGCTTGGCGGGTGGGCGCAGGGCATCCTCAACGCCCGCCAGCACTTCACGATGCCCGCGCTCGCGCCTGTGTTCTACAACCTGGCGATCATCGCGGGGGCGCTGTTCCTCGTCCCGGTGTTCGGGGTGTACGGGCTAGCCTGGGGCGTGGTAGCGGGCGCGCTGCTGCACGTCGGGGTGCAGGTGCCCGCGCTGGTGCGCACCGGCATGCGCTGGACGCCGCGGCTAAACCTGCGCGACGAGGGCGCGGGCGAGGTCGGGCGGCTAATCTTGCCTCGAATAGCAGGGCAGGCCGCCTTCCAGGTAAACATCATCGCGATGACCGCTATCGCGTCGTTCCTCGCCGCCGGGAGCCTTGCCGCGTTCAACTACGCCTACATGATCATGATTCTGCCCCACGGCGTGTTCGCCATGTCGCTTGCCACGACCACGTTCCCCACGATGGCCTCGCAGTTCGCGGAGGGTGATCTCGAGGCCTTGCGGGGCACGCTATCGCGGGCAGTACGCGTGCTGCTGTTCCTCACCATCCCGGCGGCCGTGGGGATGTTCGTGCTGCGCGAGGAGTTGGTGGCGACGCTCTTCCAGCTGGGTGCATTCGACGTGCAGGACACTCAGACCGTGGCCGCCTCGCTCGGCTTCTTCTGCATCGGGCTCGTGTCTTACGCCGTGGTGGAGGTCGTGACGCGCGCCTTCTATGCGCTGCACGACACGGCGACACCCGTCGCTGTGGGTGTCGTCACCGTGGTGCTGAACCTCGGACTGGCGTGGCTGCTGGCGGTGACTCTCGCCATGGGCACGAACGGCCTCGCGCTCAGCCTCGCGGCCACGACCACGCTGGAGATGGCGTTGCTGTGGGTGCTGCTCGGGCGCAAGCTGCCCGGTTGGCGGCTGGCCCCCGGCGGCATGGTGCGCTCCATCACTACGAGTCTGGTGGCCTCCGGTGTTATGGGCGTTGCGCTGTGGGGTCTGCTCGCGGCGTCGGGCGCGCTGATATCCACGCAGGGTAAGCTAGAGGCCATTGCCGTGACGGTTGTGGGCGTCGCAATTGGCGCGGTGGTGTACCTGGCCGCCGCGAAGCTGCTGCGCTCCGAGGAGCTTGACCAGGCGGTCGGCCTTGTTGCCCGGCGGTTCCGGCGCCGGGGCTAGGGCAGTAGGTGCGTGTTGTAGGCGAAGGTCGAGACGACGGCCCCGCTCGCGTCCAATAGCTCGGCCACGTCGCCGCAGTTGTTCCAGATTGACGCTCTGCTGCCGAACGAATGCTCATGCCCCGGCTCTGTGTAGACCTTGAGTGTCGCCGCTGGCGCAAGTGACGTGCCGGGTGGGAATGTGTAGCTCTGCCGCCTGTCGTTGCGGTCGCGCAGCACCCACCCGCCGAGGTTAACCGATTCGCTGCCATTGTTGGCGATCTCGACGTATTCCTGCCCCGAGTACCGTATACCCGCAATCGCCACCGGCCCGGCCGCTTGGATGCGGGCCTTGCGCGACTCCTCGACCGGAGAGCATCCGGAAGGCAGCGGCTCAACGCCGGGGGTAGATTCCGGCGGCGCCGGCGTGACGGTGCTGCCCGGTGTAGCCGCATCTGCTGCGGTGGGCGACGGCCGGGCCGGTGTTTCCTTATCACGCAGGCGCTGCACCCCGAGCAGGCCGAGCAGCACCCGCTGCCGGGGCGGGTTCTCGGGGTGGTACTCCATCACGGCGCGCTCGAAGTACTGGACGGTGTAGGTCTTGCCGTCCACCTCGCTGACTTCGTCGAACTCGTCGGATATGGGGTAGCCCTGGCGCATAAGGCCGCCGTTGGCCCGCCAGTATTCGAGGAACCCCCCGCCCAGGTACCGCCCGGTCTCGGGAAAGTACACCCCTGCCCGGTTGGGCTGCTGGTCCGGCGGCTCGGCATCGCCGTACTTCGCACGGTAGCGCAGCGTGCCGAGCTGAACGAGCAGCACGTCGTACGGAGGCCTGTTGTCCGAGTGGCGCTCGAATACGGCGCGCTCGAAGTACTGCACCTTGTGGCGGCGTCCATCGAATTCGCTCGTCTCGAAGCGCTCGCCCGATATGGGGTAGCCGAACTGTGGAAGGCCGCCGTTGCGCTGCCAGTAGTCGAGGAAGACGCCCTGCACCGATTGCCCGGTCTCGGGGAAGTGGCGCGACGTGCCGGTCTGCGCGTAGGTGGTAGGGAAGTACGCGCATGCCAGTGCAAGAATAAGCGTGGTTGTAAGCGCCGCCCGCGCCTTTGCGATCATGTTCACCGCTCCGTGGCAGGATCGTAGGGGCCGTGCACAAAGCGACACTATCATACATCATAGGCGCTCGGATTGATACCTTCGGCGGGCATTTTCTTCAGGCGTCGATCGAGCGCAAGGCAAGCGGCTGTATGTTACCGGCTGTAGTGCGATATGGCATAAGACTTGCTCCCCTAAATGCCCGGGTCCGGTGACTCCAACGACATACACAACGACACTTCACCAACGAGGAGGAACCGAATGAACAAGACATGGACAACACGGATCGCACTCTTACTCATACCGCTGGTCCTGGGCGTTTTCGCCCTCGCCCCGGCTCTCGCGGCTCAGCCCGCGGCCGGCGCTAACAAGAGCCCCTTACAGGATATCCCTGTGCAGGGCACGGTAGTTGGCGGTGGTGGCACCTTCAACGGCTCGCTGGACATCGTTAGCTTCGAGCCCAACGCGACCAATGACGGCATCGTGGCTACCGGTCTGCTGACCGGCGTGCTCCGCACCCCCGGCGGCAACCAGCCTGTTGAGAACTTCCTGGTCACCGGCATTCCCGTCACGCTGGAAGGCGCCGGGAACGCCCCGACCTCTCACGTCTGCGACATTCTCGACCTGAGCATTGGCCCTATCGATCTCGACCTGCTGGGCCTGGTGGTCCACGTTGACGAGATCAACATCACGATCGATGCAGAGCGCGGCCCCGGCAACCTGCTTGGCAATTTGCTTTGCGCCATCGCGGGCCTGCTGGACGGCAACCCGCTGGGCGATGTGCTGAACCAGATCGTGGGTCTGCTGAACAGGATCATCGACCTGCTTGGCTAAAATGGCCGCACGACTCTAATCGAGCCGGACCTGTAATGTTGGGACGCTGCCCGCACAGCGTCCCTTCGCCGTGCTCGCGACGCCCGCGCGACGCTTGACGCGGCAGTCATCGCGAGCGTATAATTGGAGGCTACGGGGTGTAGCGCAGCCTGGCAGCGCACGTCGTTTGGGACGACGGGGCCGAAGGTTCAAATCCTTCCACCCCGACTTGACTGAAGCCTTAGTCGTGTACCTGCGTTACACTTAGGTCGAGACTAGGGCTTCTACACATACTGATATCGGTACTTGTGAGACGACTCGCCCAGATAAGAGAGCAGGCCATCCACCTGAGAAAGTCCGAGAGTCTTTCGATAGACGAACTTGCCTCGCGTCTTGGCGTCTCAAGGGGAACTGTTTACTACTGGGTCAAGAACATGCCCCTCACACGAGCGCCTGGGAAGCCGAAGCCGCGAAGTGAGAAGCAGGAGGCGAACCGCAGAGCTGCAGTCTCGGCGATGCAAGCGAAGTACGCTGCCATTCGGCAGAGCGCATACGACGAGGTCTACGCGAAGTCCCACGAGATGCTTCGGGACAGCACGATCCGCGATTTCGTGGTCCTGTACTTGGCGGAGGGATACCGCAGGGACAGGAACACCGTGGCGCTTGGTAACTCAAACCCTAAGATCGTGCGGTTCGCGCACGACTGCATGAAACGGTTGGCTACCAACTCGCACTTCGACTACCGCTTCCAATACCATGCCGACCAAGATCCCGAAGAACTAAAGCGATACTGGGCAATGATCCTCAACGTGGAGCCCGGTACAATTATCGCCGTTCCGAAGACCAACAGCGGCCACCTAAAGCACCGACGATTCAACTGCGAATATGGCGTGTGTACAGTAAGGATCGGTGACACGCGCTTCCGAGCGCAGTTACAGGCTCTCATGGACGCCGTTCAGGAGGAGTGGGCGGCGACAGACTGAGTGCGTGCCGGGGCGGAGGCGAGCGCGAATCGCGCTTGACAGTGGACGACCCTTTCCGTATAATGATACTCTGTGCGCATTGTGCGTTGTGTTTTGTGATGAGGAGAAATAATGCCGACTATTAATCAGCTCGTTCGCAGGGCTCGGAAGACAACGACCAAGAAGACCAAGGCTCCGGCGCTGCGATTCATACTTAATTCCACCACGGGCAGCGCCAAGCGCGGCAAGGGCTCGCCTCAGAAGCGTGGTGTCTGCACCCAGGTGCGCACAATGACGCCGAAGAAGCCCAACTCCGCTCTGCGCAAGATCGCCCGCGTACGCCTGTCCAACGGCATGGAAGTCAGCGCGTACATCCCCGGCGAGGGACATAACCTGCAGGAGCACTCGGTGGTGCTTATCCGCGGCGGTCGTGTGAAGGACCTGCCCGGCGTGCGCTACCACATCATCCGCGGCACCCTCGACGCCCAGGGCGTGAAGGACCGCAAGCGCGGCCGCTCGAAGTACGGCGCGAAGAACCCGGCCAAGACCAAGGGCGGTAAGAAGTAACGAGGGCTCCCGGACCGGAGTTGGTCCGCGCTCTCGCGTGACAACCTAGAGCCAAAGCAGAGTGTATAACGCACGCCCACGGGCGTGTGGTTACCGGAACGGTGACTACAGGTATGGGAACTGTCCCGTACGACGTGCGTATGGTTGCGAAGCTGCCAACGGCGCGACGGCGGTAGTTCTCATATTTGTGTGTAGAGGAGGAAATCGGGAAGATGCCACGACGAGGTCGTTATGAAAAGCACGAGCTCCAGCCGGATCCTGTGTACAACAGCCTGCTGGTTTCGCGGTTTGTAAACAAGCTGATGATGCGCGGCAAGAAGGGTCTGGCCGAGCGTATTCTGTACGATACCATCGACGAGCTTGAGCGCCGCGCCAAGCGGCCCGGCATCGAGGTATTCGAGCAGGCTGTGCGCAACGCCACGCCCGTGATCGAGGTCAAGCCTCGCCGCGTGGGTGGCGCCACCTACCAGGTGCCCGTCGAGATCAAGGGCGACCGCCGGCAGTCGCTGGCGATTCGCTGGATCCTCATGGCCGCCCGCAAGCGCACCGGCCGGAGCATGGCCGACCGCCTTGCCGCCGAGCTGATGGACGCCTCGAACAACACCGGTACGACCATCAAGCGCCGCGAAGATACGCATAAGATGGCGGAGGCCAACAGGGCTTTCGCGCACTACAGGTTCTAGGGCTAGGCACCAGGGCCCTGGACCTGAGGTCACCGGCGACCTCGGTGACCTCATTGTTCTTTAACCCTGATACCGAACCCTGGCGCAAAGGAGAGTAAAAAGTTGCCCAGAGCGTTTCCTCTGGAAAAAACACGAAATATAGGCATCATCGCCCACATCGACGCCGGTAAGACCACAACGACCGAGCGCATCCTTTACTATACCGGGCGCATCTATAAGATCGGTGAGGTGCACGAAGGCTCGGCCACGATGGACTGGATGGAGCAGGAGCGCGAGCGCGGCATCACCATCACCGCGGCCGCTACCACCGCCCAGTGGCATGACTGCCGCATCAACATCATCGACACACCCGGCCACGTAGACTTCACCGTCGAGGTAGAGCGCTCATTGCGCGTGCTCGACGGCGGGGTGGTGGTATTCGACGCGGTGGCGGGTGTCGAGCCGCAGTCCGAGACGGTATGGCGTCAGGCGGACCGCTACGGCGTGCCCCGCATCTGCTTCGTGAACAAGCTCGACCGCACGGGCGCGACGTTCTGGCGCACCATCGACATGATCCGCGAGCGCCTCTCGGCCAACCCTGTGCCGGTGCAGCTGCCCATCGGCATCGAGTCGGGCTTCAAGGGCCTGATCGACATGATCGAGCAGAAAGCCTACATATATACAAACGACCTCGGCACCAACGTCCAGGAGACCGAAATCCCGGCCGATATGGTGGACGAGTTCAAGTCGCAGCGCGAGAAGATGGTCGAGCTGATCGTCGAGTCGGACGACGAGCTGACCCTGCGCTATCTCGAGGGCGACGAGATCACCCCCGAGGAGCTTAAGGCTGCCCTGCGCCGCGCCACCATCGGCCTGCGCCTGGTGCCCGTGCTGTGCGGCTCCTCGCTCAAGAACAAGGGCGTGCAGCTTCTGCTCGATGCCGTGATCGACTATCTACCCTCGCCGCTCGACGTGCCGCCCGTCAAGGGTATCGTGCCCGGGCAGGACGAGCCGGTCGAGCGCCCCACTGACGAGAACGCTCCGTTCGCCGCGCTGGTGTTCAAGATCGTGGCCGACCCCTACGTGGGCCGCCTGGCCTACTTCCGGGTGTACTCGGGTAAGATGTCGACCGGCACTTACGTGCTCAACTCGACCAAGAACAAGAAGGAGCGCGTCGGGCGCCTGCTGCAGATGCACGCGAACCACCGCGAAGATATCCAGGAGGTGTACGCGGGCGACATCGCCGCCATCGTGGGCCTGAAGGAGACCTTTACCGGAGATACGCTGTCGACCCCCGACAACCCCGTCATCCTCGAGGCGATCAAGTTCCCCGAGCCGGTGATCTCGATCGCGGTCGAGCCGAAGACCAAAGCCGACCAGGACAAGCTGGACAACGCGCTGATCCGCCTGGCCGAGGAAGACCCCACCTTCAAGGTGCGCACCGACCCCGACACCGGGCAGGTGCTCATCTCGGGCATGGGCGAGCTTCACCTTGAAGTTATCCTCGACCGCATGTTCCGCGAGTACAAGGTCGAGGCGAATCGCGGTCGCCCGCAGGTGGCCTACAAGGAGACGATCACGCAGCCGGTGCGCGCTCGTGGCCTGTTCAAGAGGCAGACCGGCGGACGCGGTATGTTCGGCGACGCGACGGTCGAGTTCGAGCCGATGGACCGCGGCGGCGGATACGAGTTCGTCAACGCTATCGTTGGCGGCGCGATCCCCCGCGAGTACATCCCTGCCGTGGGCAAGGGCATCGAGAAGAAGATGGAGTCGGGCGGCCGCGCCGGGTATCCGGTGGTGGACGTTCGGGCCAGGCTGGTGGACGGGTCGTACCACGAGGTGGACTCGAGCGAAATGGCGTTCGAGATCGCCGGGTCGCTGGCCCTGCAGGAGGCCCTGGAGAAGGGCAAGCCGGCCATCCTCGAGCCGATCATGAAGATGGAGATCGTGACGCCCGAGCAGTTCATGGGCGATGTGATCGGCGACCTGAACAGCCGCCGCGGCCACGTCGAGAGTACCGAGTCGAAGGGCGGCGCGCAGGTGGTGAGGGGTTACGTGCCCCTGTCCAACTTGTTCGGCTACACCACCGACCTGCGCTCGATGACCCAGGGCCGTGCATCGTCCTCGTTCGAGTTCGACCACTACCAGGAAGTGCCGGCCAACATCGCCAGGGAGCTGGTGGAGAAGGCGAAGGCGTAACGCGACTAAATTTGTCCACAAGGCGAAATGCCCGGGTGCTCACTATCCGGGCATTTTGCTTGCCCGCAAAGTGGATGTCTGTCGTCTCCGAAACCAGCCTGAATCGCGACGCGGCCGCGCTTGACACTCGTGCCCGGTTCCTATATAATAAGCTACTGTGCGCCTTTACGCGCACTGTTGGCAAAAGCCAACAAAAGCAACTGAATAGGAAGCGTATAACGCACGCGGTGCGCGTGTGGTTACCTTCGAGGGTGACTACAAACGGCTTGGGAGCTGATTCCATGTGCCGCGCGCGATGCGTCGAGTAGCGGCAGGGGATCGGCCCTTTTGTTTGTCAGGCGGGCGTAACGCGCCTCCAAGCAGGCACCAGTACATTACCGCATAGTACCGCACCGGACCGGCAGACGGTCAAACTTAACAAAGGAAGAAGAATGGCTACCAAGCAGAAGATTCGGATCAGGCTCAAGGCGTTCGATCACAGGATTCTCGACCAGTCGGCACAGCAGATCGTTGAGACTGCCGAGCGCACGGGCGCTCTCGTCGCGGGCCCCGTACCGCTGCCCACCAAGATCGAGAAGTACTCGGTCATCCGCGGGCCTTTCATTGACAAGGACTCGCAGGAGCAGTTCGAGATCCGCACCCACAAGCGCCTTATCGACATCCTCGAGCCGACCCCGAAGACGATCAACGCCCTCATGAGGCTCAACCTCCCCGCGGGCGTCGACGTCGAAATCAAGTAAGCAGCTGATCTGCAAAGCGCCGGACGGTAGCCATGTCTATCGCCTGTCGTTCGTATTGAGGGAATCTTGCCCCGGCATCTCGAAGCCGCATGTACCGGCATTGCGACCGGTAGGGCAAGCGAAACTCCACTAGAGGAGCAAGTACCGAAATGATAAAGGGAATTCTTGGTAAGAAACTGGGCATGACCCAGGTATTTGAAGAGGGCGGCATCGCCACCGGAGTAACGGTGATCGAGGCCGGCCCCTGCGTCGTCACCCAGGTGAAGACCCCCGAGAACGACGGCTACTACGGCGTTCAGGTCGGTTGGGGCGAGGCGCGCGAGCGCCAGCTTACCCAGGCCCAGCGCGGCCACCTGCGCAAGAAGAAGCTGCCCCTCGTCCGCCGCGTGCGCGAGATCCCCGTCGATGCAAATGGCGACCGGCCCAAGGTCGGCGACCGCACCGACGTTTCTATGTTCGCCGCGGGCGACTTCGTCGACGTGATCGGCACCAGCAAGGGCAAGGGCTTCGCGGGCGTCATGAAGCGGCACAATTTCCGCGGCGGTCCTCGCACCCACGGCCAGTCCGACAGGGCGCGCCGCCCCGGCTCCATCGGCCCCGGCTCGACCCCGGGCCGCGTATTCAAGGGCCTCAAGATGGCGGGCCACATGGGCCACGAGCGCGTCACCGTGCAGAACCTGCGCGTAGTGTCGGTCGATACCGACCGCAACCTCATCCTGATCAAGGGTGCGGTTCCCGGCCCCACCGAGGGAATGTTGATCGTTCGCAAAGCGGTAAAGAAGCAGAAGTAAGGGGTACTGAGGCAGCACGCTCTGACGCTGCCTTTACCCTGGTCCTGACAAGGAGCAAAGGAAAGTGCAAACGACAATCTACAACCTGGCGGGGAAAGAGGTCGAGAAGATCGACCTGGACGACACGATTTTCGGCATCACCCCGAACCATGCGGTGATCCACCAGGCCGTGCTTCGCCAGCAGGCCAACGCCCGCCAGGGTACGCACGATACTAAGACCCGCGCCGAAGTGCGCGGCGGCGGCATCAAGCCGTGGCGGCAGAAGGGGACAGGACGCGCCCGACAGGGCTCGCGCCGCGCCCCGCAGTGGCGGCACGGCGGCGTCGTGTTCGGCCCGCACCCCCGCTCGTACGAGCAGGACATGCCGCGCAAGATGCGCCGCCTGGCCATCCGCTCGGTGCTTTCGGGCAAGCTGGCCGACGGGCAGCTGGTGATCGTGGACGGCTTCGAGGAGATCGAGCCGCGAACCCGCGCCATGAAAGACGCCCTGCAGGCCCTCAATATCGGCGATAGCAGCGCGCTCATCTTCACAACGGGCGCCGAGACCAACCTCAAGTTGGCCGCCGGCAACCTGCCCCACGTGAAGATGCTGAGCGCGCATTTATTGAGCGTGGTTGACATGCTCAAGCACGACTACCTGCTCATGCCCCGCGCCGCGCTCGACGTCGTCACCACGATACTGGGCAACACGGGCGGGCGGCGCAAGCTGGTCATGCGCGTGAAGGGCGAGACCAACGGCCGCGCCAAGCCGGCCGCTGCAAAGACTACCGCCAGGGCAACCGCGGCCGAGACAGCTGAGAAGGCCCCTGCCTCACGCACGAAGAAGGCGGCGGACAAGCCCAAGGTCAAGGCCGAGGCTGCTGCCGCGACCGAGACCAAGCCGAAGGCCGAGACCAAGCCGAAGGCGGAAGCTAAGCCGAAGGCCGAGGCCAAGCCCAAGACAACGTCGCGGGCCAAGAAGGCGGCCGAGGAAACCACCGAGAAGGCCGCTCCGAAGAGGGCCGCGGCGAAGAAGTCGACCGGCAAGAAGGCCGCCGAGAACGAGAGCGAGGGTTAAGATGCCGCACATGTACGAAGTGATTCGCCGCCCGGTGATGAGCGAGCGCAACACAGACCTGATGCAGGAAGGACGCTACACCTTCGAGGTGGCCCCCAATGCCAACAAGATCCAGATCAAAGAAGCAGTCGAGACCGCCTTCGGCGTCACCGTTCTCGCGGTCAACACGATGAACGTTCACGCCAAGAAGCGCCGCGAGCGCACCCGTATCCGCGGGTGGCGCCCCGGCTGGAAGAAGGCAATCGTTACCCTGGCCCCCGGGCAGAGGATAGAGATTTTCGAGAGCGTCTAGCGCCAGACGCCGGGCAGGGTGGCGCCAGGGCCAACTGACCGGCAAGCCGGGACGCCTCCAAGGAGCAGTAAATGCCTGTAAAGAAATACAATCCGACCTCCCCGGGCCGCAGGTTGATGAGCGTCGCGACCTTCGAGGAGATCACCAAGAAGAAGCCGGAGAAGTCGCTGCTGGTGGCTCAGAAGAGCTCCGGCGGGCGAAACAACACCGGGCGCATCACCACCCGCCACCGGGGTGGTGGGCACAAGCAGCACTACCGCATCATCGATTTCAAGCGGAACAAGTTCAACGTGCCGGGCAAGGTCGCGGCGATCGAGTACGATCCCAACCGCTCGGCCCGCATCGCGCTGATCCACTATGCCGACGGCGAGAAGCGCTACATCCTCGCGCCGCTCGGTCTTCGGGTAGGCGCGCCCATCATGTCGGGCGACCAGGCGGAGATCAAGGTGGGCCACACGCTGCCCCTGCGCCGTATCCCCCTGGGTACGCAAATCCACAACATCGAGCTGAACATCGGCAAGGGTGGGCAGCTTGTACGCAGCGCGGGCGCGTCGGCTCAGCTGATGGCCCGCGACGACAATTGGGCGCAGATCCGCCTGCCCTCGGGCGAGGTCCGCATGGTCCACGTCAACTGTACGGCCACCATCGGCCAGGTGGGCAACGTAGACCACGAGAACGTACGCATCGGCAAGGCCGGGCGCAAACGCTGGATGGGCCGCAGGCCCGAGGTGCGCGGCGCGGCCATGAACCCCGTTGACCACCCGCACGGCGGCGGCGAGGGGCGCGCTCCCCGCGGCGGCCAGCCTCAGACCAAGTGGGGCAAGCCCGCGCAGGGTTATCGCACCCGCAAGAACAAGCGCACCGACCAGTTTATTATTCGTGGTCGCCGCCGCGGTCCTCAGGCCGCAGGCAAGGGCGAGCGGTAGTCGTTAGGAATAGGTAAGAGGAGAAGAGATGACTCGTTCTGCCAAGAAAGGGCCGTTTGTAGACCACAACCTGGAGGACAAGATCCTCAAGATGAACTCCAGGAACGAGAAGCGCCTGATCAAGTCGTGGGCAAGGGCCAGCACGATCACGCCCGACATGGTGGGCCACACCATAGGCGTGCATGACGGCCGCCGCCACATCCCGGTGTACGTCACCGAGAACATGGTGGGGCATAAGCTGGGCGAGTTCGCCCCGACGCGCTTCTACAAGGGCCACGGGAACAAGACCGAGCGGTCGACCCGCCTGAAGTAAGGAAGAGCAGCGGGTTGCGGCATGCGGGAGCGACACACGTCGAAGCTCCGCGATCCGCGCCCTATCCGCAACCGAGGTAACGAGGTAAGAAATGGAAGTAAAAGCATCTGCAAAGCACATACGTCGCTCGCCTCGCAAGATCAGGCTGGTGATGGACGCCGTTCGCGGCAAGCGCGTTGAGGAGGCGGTGGCTATCCTCAAGTTCCTGCCGCACGGCGCGGCCTCCGAGGTGCTGAACGTGGTCAAGAGCGCCGCGGCCAACGCCGAGAACAACTACCAGATGGCCCCCGAGGACCTGTACATCAAGGCCATCTTCGCGGACGACGGGCCCACCATCAAGCGTTTTCGCAGCCGCTCGCGCGGTATGGCAGCCCCCATCCTCAAGAGGACGAGCCACATTACGGTCGTAGTAGAGGAAAGGTATTAGGAGAGAACAGAGAGCGGAGCAGCAGGGCACAGCGCCCGCGTTCGGTCTCGCTTCTCCTCAAGGAGGACACATGGGACGCAAGGTCCACCCGACAAGTTTCAGACTGGGAATAATCAAGGATTGGCAGTCGCGCTGGTACGCCGACCGCAACTACACCGAGTTGCTGCACGAGGACGTGCGCATACGGCAGCTCGTGACGCAGCGCCTGGCGAATGCCTCGCTGGCGCGCACCGAGATTCAGCGCTCGGCTAACCAGCTCGAAGTCACCCTGCATACGGCCAAGCCCGGTATCGTGATCGGCAAGGGTGGACAGGCGGTTGACCTCCTGCGCAAGGACCTCGAGACGATGACCGGCAAGAAGGTCAAGCTCAACATCGAGGAGATCAAGCAGCCCGAGCTCGATGCCTACCTCGTGGCCGAGAGCATCGCCGAGCAGATCGGCCGCCGCGTGTCGTACAAGCGCGCCATGAAGCAGTCGGTCATGCGCTCGCTGCGCGCCGGGGCCAAGGGCGTGAAGATCCGCATCTCGGGCCGCCTGGGCGGCGCCGAAATGGCCCGCTCGGTATGGGAGCGCGAGGGCCGCGTGCCTCTGCACACGATCCGCGCCGACATCGACTACGGACAGGTTCACGCTCACACCACCTACGGCCGTATCGGCGTGAAGGGGTGGATCTATAAGGGCGACGTGATCCAGCGCCGCGGCGGTGACTCGCTGCTCGAGATCGACCGCCCGCTGGCTACCGCCGCGCCCCGCACCGACCGCCGCGAGCGCACCGATAGGCCCGAGCGCGGCGACCGCCGTGACCGTGGTGACCGCGGTGACGGTGGGCGTCGTGGCGAAGGCGGCGGTGGCTACCGCGGCGACCGCGCCCCCCGTGGCGAAGGCGGCGGTGGCTACCGCGGCGACCGCGCACCTCGCGCCGAGCGCCCCGCACCGGCCGCTGCCCCTGACGCCGCACCCGCGCCCTCGCCCGTCGAGCCTCGCGAGACCGGCACCAACCCGGGCGGCGAGGTCGGCACAACTAACGAATCTGCGTCGGAGTAATTGCCATGTTGATGCCCAAGAGAGTTAAGCACCGCAAGCAGCACCGCGGCACCACCGGAGCGGGCGAAGCTAGCCGCGGCACCGAGGTGACGTTTGGCGAGTACGGCCTGCAGGCCCTGGAGTCTGCCTGGATCGACAGCCGCCAGATCGAGTCGGCTCGCCGCGCCATCACCGGCCACATCCGCCGTGGTGGTAAGGTGTGGATTCGGATCTTCCCGGACAAGTCGATGACCGCCAAGCCCGCCGAGACCCGCATGGGTTCGGGCAAGGGCGCACCCGACCACTGGGTCGCGGTAATCCGCCCCGGCCGCATGCTGTTCGAGATAGCGGGCGTGCGTCAGGATGTGGCGGCCGAGGCGATGCGCAAGGCCGGGCACAAACTGCCCATCAAGACGCGCTTCGTTGTGCGCCGCGCCGAGGGCACGGCCGTATCCGAGCCTGAGCCTGAGGAAGAGGACGAGGAATAATCATGAAGGCTGAAGAGATACACGCAATGAGCGAGAGCCAGCTTCGCAGCGCCCTCGAGGACGCCCGCCAGGAGCTGTTCAATCTTCGCTTCCAGATTGCCACACGCAAGATCAAGAACCACCAGCGCATCCCGCAGGTGAAGAAGGACATCGCCCGCATCATGACAGCCCTGCGCGAGCGCGAGTTGATGGCGGAGTACGCGGGCATCGAGGGCGAAGAGGCCGTGGCGTCAGCCCCGGCAGCGACCACGGCGACCGGCCGGCGCAGCCTCCTGGGCCGCCTTGGCAGAGGCCGCAACAAGTAGTAAAGATCAGCCGTGCCTGAAATCGGGGTTGCCCCAGGACCAGGCGCCGCCAGGAGCAAATGAGAATGGCCGAAAAGAAGGCAACAACAGCAAAGCCGAGGGCGACCCGCAAGCGCGCAGCCGCGCCCGTCGAGGCTGCCCCGGTGGTGGAGCAGGCTAAGCCCTCAGGGCTTGCCGAGCCCCGCGAGCTGCCCGAGCACATGCGCGGGCGCCGCACCGAGGTGGGCCGCGTGGTGTCGGACAAGATGGAGAAATCGGTAGTGGTGCTCGTGGAGCGCCGCAAGCCGCACCCCATCTACAAGAAGGTCATGCGCCGCTCGGTGAAGTTCATGGCGCACGACGAGCTTGGCAGCGGCGAGGGCGATACGGTGCGCATCGTAGAGTCGCGCCCGATGTCGGCCCGCAAGCGCTGGCAGGTAGTGGAAATTATCGCGAAGGCGGAGAAGCTCTAGGAGCGGGTAACCGGCTCCCAGTAACTTCAAGCTCAGGAGAAGGACGATGATTCAGCAAGAGACCCGCCTGCGCGTGGCGGACAATACCGGGGCCAAAGAGATCCTGTGCATCCGCGTGATGGGCGGCTCGCGGCGTAAGTACGCCGGGGTGGGCGACGTGATCGTCGCCGCGGTGAAGAGCGCCACGCCGGGCGGCCAGGTCAAGAAGGGCCAGGTCGTGCGCGCCGTGGTGGTTCGCACCGCCAAGGAGTACAAGCGCCCCGACGGCTCGCACATCCGCTTCGACGACAACGCCGCGGTGCTGATCAAGGCGAAGGGGTCGAACGACCCGCTCGGCACCCGCGTGTTCGGCCCGGTGGCCCGCGAGCTGCGCGAGAGGCAGTTCATGAAGATCGTATCGCTCGCGCCCGAGGTCCTTTAGGGACAGACAGGCGGAACGGTACACGGCTCGCGAGAGACGCCGCTAGACGCACGGAGAGTGGGAATAATGAATATCAAGACGGATGACACGGTGCTGGTGATCGCCGGCAAGGACCGCGGGAAAAAGGGCAAGGTACGCGAGGTACACCCCCGCGACAACAAGGTGATCGTCGAAGGCATCAATATCGTAAAGAAGCACACCAAGGGCCGCGCCGGTGCGCGCCAGGCCGGCGTTGTCGAGCAGGAAGCTGCCCTCGACGCCTCCAAGGTGATGGTGGTGTGCCCCAAGTGCAACCGCGGTACCCGCGTGGGCAGCACGCTGCTGGCGAACGGCCAGAAGGTGCGCGTCTGCCGCCACTGCGGCGAGGCCTTCGAGGCCGACGCGGGCCAGACCAGGTGGGGCGGCCGCCGCTAGCGCGGCATAACAGGTGACAGGGCTGCAACCTTCAGAGGACGACCAGCCCGCAGTTAAGGAGCATAAGAGTGGCAGATCAGGATAACAAAGTGAATAACGGCGCCGAAGCGGCCGAAGCTGCCGCCGAGACGAGCGCCGAAGCGACTGCCGAGACGCCCGCCGAGACTACTGCCGAGGCGCCCGCGAAGGGCCGCGGTGAGGCTCGTGCTGAGGCTCGCGCCGAGGCGCAGCCAAAGGGCAAGGCCCAGGCGCAGGATGGCAAGGGCCAGGCGAAGGGTGCCAGGGGCGGTAACGGCGCGAAGCCTGAGCAGAACTGGGTCCCGCCGATGAAGACACGCTACCTCGAAGAGGTCGTGCCCGCCATGCTGAAGGAGTTCAACTACTCCAACCGCATGATGGTGCCCACCGTGAAGAAGGTAGTCATCAATATCGGCATGGGCACCGAGGCCCGCGAGAACGTCAAGTCGCTGGACAACGCCGTGAACGACGTGGGCCAGATTACCGGCCAGAAGGCAGTGATCACCCGCGCCAAGAAGTCGATCGCCGCGTTCAAGCTGCGCACCGGCATGCCCATCGGCGTGATGGTCACCCTGCGCGGCAACCGCATGTACGACTTCCTCGACAAGCTGTTCAATATAACGCTGCCCCGCGTGCGCGACTTTTCGGGCGTGTCGCCGCGCTCATTCGACGGGCACGGCAATTTCACGCTGGGCCTGCGCGAGCAGCTTATTTTCCCCGAGATCGACTACGACGCAATAGATAAGATTCGCGGCATGGAAGTGGTCATCGTCACGTCGGCCAACACCGACGAAGAGGGCCGCCGCCTGCTGCAACTGATGGGAATGCCCTTCAAGCGGGGCTAGAACAATCGCGGACAGGGAATGCGGACAAGAGGCTGACTCGAACGCCGCGGCCTCGCCTCCGCCGAGACTGAGGAGACAAAATGGCCAAGAAGTCACTGATCGCCAAATCGATGCGCACACCGAAGTTCCACGTGCGCGTGCACAACCGCTGCAGGCTGTGCGGCCGTCCTCGCGCCTACATGCGCAAGTTCGGCATGTGCCGCATCTGCTTCCGCGAGCATGCCTCGGCCGGCAAGCTGCCCGGCGTTGTGAAGTCCAGCTGGTAATAACGAAGTAGGGAGAGCAGGGCACCGGCAAGCGAATGCCCGCCCCTTACGTCTCACGATGCTTAGGACGGCCGGATGGCCGTTGCCGCAAGGAGAACCAAACAACTCATGAACATGACAGATCCTATCGCCGATATGCTTACTCGCATCCGCAACGGGAGCATGGCTCGGCACCAGAGCGTGCTGATCCCCCTGTCGGGGATGAAGCTCGAGATCGCGCGCATCCTGAAGGACGAGGGATACATTCGCGATTACGACATTCCCCCCGACATGGGCGGGCGGATGTTCCGCGTGTGGCTCAAGTACGGCGCCGACAAGCGCCCCGTGCTGACCGGCCTGAAGCGGGTGAGCAAGCCCGGCCTGCGCGTCTACACCAGGCGCAAGGAGATTCCCAAGGTGCTCAACGGCCTGGGCGTGGCTATACTGTCCACCCCGCAGGGCGTGATGACCGGCCGCGAGGCGTTCGGGAAGAACCTGGGCGGCGAGATCGTTGCTTACGTGTGGTAAGACCGGCGCGAGCGCCGGTGCGCGCCGCGAGAGCCGCGTGCGCCGCCACCTTTTTGCGGTTGCCTGCGCATTGGCTGAAGGCGGTAACCGCCTCGAAGGAGATAACGTAAATGTCCCGTATTGGAAATAAGCCGATACCCGTGCCGAAGGGCGTGACCATCGAGGTCGAGGGCCAGCGCGTGAAGGTGAAAGGCCCCAAGGGCGAGCTTGAGCAGTCGTTTCGGCCAGAGATCAAGATCGAGCAGAAGGACGGCGAGATCGTCGTCACGCGCCCGTCCGAGAGCAAGCAGCACCGCTCGCTCCACGGCTTGACGCGCACTCTGATCGCCAACATGGTCACCGGCGTGACCGACGGCTTCACCCGCAACCTCGAGATCGCGGGCGTGGGCTACCGCGTGGCGAAGGATGGGCAGGCGCTCGTCTTCTCGCTCGGGTTCTCCCACCCCGTGCGCATCGAGCCGCCCGCGGGCGTGAGCTTCAACGTCGAGACGCCGACCCGCTTCAGCGTGAACGGCATCGATAAGCAGGTTGTGGGCGAGCAGGCGGCTCAGATCCGCAAGCTGCGCGAGCCTGAGCCGTACAAGGGCAAGGGTATCTCGTACGCCGGTGAGCGCATCCGGCGCAAGGCCGGTAAGGCCGGTAAGGTCGGCGGTAAGAAGTAAGCATTTGCGCCATAGCGTACAGGGTGGGCTGAAACGGCTCGCCCGGCAGGCCTGAGGCGGTAATCAGCCTGAATATGACCAGGCAACTGAGAAGAGGGTAAGCGAACAATGAGAAAGCAGCCACATGAGATGACGCCGCGTGAGAAACGCCACCGAAGGGTGCGCGCCCGCGCGATCGGCACGCCTGAGCGCCCGCGGTTGAACGTGTTCCGCTCGCTCAACCACATCTACGCCCAGGTGATCGACGACTCGAAAGGCCACACTCTGGCCGCCGCGTCGACACTGGACAAGGACGTCGCCGGGGGCAGCAAGCTCGACGAGGCGAAGGCGGTCGGCAAGCTCGTAGCAGAGCGTGCCAAGGCCGCGGGCGTGAGCAAAGTAGTATTTGACCGGGGCGGCTACCTGTACCACGGGCGCGTGAAGGCCCTGGCCGATAGCGCCCGTGAAGGCGGATTGGATTTTTAATAGCGCGCCTGGCACGAGCCGCGGGCGGTTTGCGCCGCGCGGTTTCCAGTTGGAGGAACAATGTCAAGAATGGATAGAGACCGAGGCCCCATCTCGGAGTACGAAGAGAAGCTGGTGCAGGTCAACCGCGTGGCCAAGGTGGTCAAGGGCGGCCGGCGCTTCAACTTCTCCTCGGTAGTTGTGGTGGGCGACGGCAGGGGCATGGTCGGCGCGGGAACGGGTAAGGCCGCCGAGGTGCCCGAGTCGATCCGCAAGGCCGGCGAGGATGCCAAGAAGCACATGATCAAGGTGCCCCTGGTGGGCAGCACCATCCCGCACGACGTGACTGTGTCGTACGGCGCGAGCACGGTGCTCCTCAAGCCCGCGGCCCCCGGTACCGGGGTGATCGCCGGCGGCGGCGTGCGTGCGGTGCTCGAGGCTGCGGGCGTGCGCGACGTGTTCGGCAAGTCGCTCGGCAACAACAACCCAATCAACCTCGTGCGCGCCACGCTGCTCGCCCTCTCAAAGCTCCATTCCGTGGACGCCGAGGCCGAGCGCCGCGGGCTGCCCGTCGAGGAGATGGAGCGGCGCCTGTACCGCAAGGACTTCCTGATGCAGAAGGCTATCAAGGAAGGCAAGGCTGTTCCGATCGTAGCGACCCCGCGCACCGCTCCCGAGCGGCCTCAGCGTGAGGAGCGCGGCGGCAGGCGAGGCGGCCCGGGCCGCGGACGCGGCGCAGGTGATCGTGATCGTGGCGAGGGCCGCGGCGACAGGTCAGGAGGCGGACGTGGCAGAGCCTAAGCTGAGCAAGACCCCGGTCGACGGCGCCACGCTCCGCGTGACCTACGCCAAGAGCGCCATCGGCTACTCGCAGGACCAGAAGGACACCATCAAGGCGCTGGGCTTCCGCCGTTTGAACCAGACCATCGAGCGGGCTGACAGCGCTGCCCTGCGGGGCATGTTGCATAAGGTCAAGCACCTTATCAACGTAGAGGAAGTGTAGCCCGGTGGGCTGCGCTGCAATTTAGTGTGACACCCCCCGGGGTGACAACGCGAGGCGCGATTACCGCGTCGAAGAGAGGATAATTACGAGATGAAACTGGGCGATATTCAGGCGCCGAGGGGCGCTAACAAAGACCGCAAGCGCGTGGGCCGCGGGCACGGCTCGGGCCACGTCAAAACGGCAGGCCGCGGGCAGAAAGGACAGAAGTCCCGCAGCGGCGGCAACGTACCGCCTCGCTTCCAGGGCGGCCAGACCCCCATCCACCAGCAGCTTCCCTACAAGCGCGGCTTCACCAACATCTGGAAGGCCCGCTTCAACATCGTCAACCTTGAGCAGCTTGCGGCCGTCGAGGCCGGCTCCGAGGTAACGCCCGACTCGCTGCTCGAGATGGGCATCCTGCGCGACTCGGCTCTGCCGCTGAAGGTGCTCGGTACCGGCACCCTGAACGGCGCGCTGACCATCAGCGCCCACAAGGTGAGCGAGAGCGCCCGCCAGAAGATCGAGGCCGCGGGCGGAACCGTGAATATCATCGACGCCCCGAAGGAGCCGCGCCGCTCCAAGGGCCGCACCGAGGCACCGGTACGCGCATTCAAGGCGCGCCAGGCCGCCCAGGCCGAGGCTGCTCAAGCCGAGGCTGCTCAGGCCGAGGCCCCCGCTAAGGCCAAGCCCCGAACCAGGGCGAAGAAGGCATAGGCTAGAAGTACGAGGGAAAATCAGGGCCGGCCAGGGCCTCCCGGCGAGTTTGCCCGACCCGGCCCGCCCACGTATACTGAGAGCGGTATCCCCAATCGAAAGGAACGACGGATAATATGCTTCAGGCAGTCATCAATGCCTTCCGGATCTCCGACCTCCGGCGTAAGATTCTCTTTACGCTCGGTATGCTGGTGATCTTCCGCATCATCGCCCACATCCCCGTGCCGGGCGTTGACTTCGCGGCCCTGCAAGGCGCATTCGATCCCAACAGCCAGTTCGGCGGCCTGATCAACCTGCTGAACATCTTCTCGGGCGGCACGCTGCAGAACTTCTCCGTGGCGGCCATGGGTGTGTATCCGTACATCACGGCCTCGATTATCATCCAGCTTCTCACCGGCGTGGTCCCGCGCCTGACGGAGCTGAGCAAAGAGGGCGAGGCGGGCCGCAACCAGCTCAACCGCTACACCGCGTGGCTCACCGTGCCGCTGGCGGCGCTTCAGGCTTTCGCCCAGGCGCAGCTTCTGCAGAGCCAGTTCGGCGCGCTTCCGGCCTTCGGGCAGGACATCATGATCACCCTGACGGTGCTCATCAGCCTGGTGGCGGGAACGATGTTCCTGGTGTGGCTGGGCGAGCGCATCACCGAGCACGGTATCGGCCAGGGTATCTCGATCATCATCTTCGGCGGTATCGTCGCGGGCCTGCCCACGCAGATATTCCAGCTTGGCCAGTCCGGGACGACCGGCACCAGCCTGTTCAGCATGCTGCTGTTCGTGGTGCTGGGCCTGGTGACGGTGGTCGGCATCGTCCTCATCAACGAGGGGCAGCGCCGAATCCCCGTACACTACTCGCGCTCGATCATGCGCGGCGGCCGGATGATGCGCCAGGCGGGTTCTTCGTTTATCCCGCTGCGCGTCAACTCGACCGGCATGATCCCGCTCATCTTCGCCCTGTCGATCATGAGCTTCCCGGTAATCGTGGCGGGCTTCTTTACCGCCGCCAGCACGGGGTGGGTGCGCGACGGCGCGCTGTGGCTGTACAACACCTTCCAGCCGACCAGCGCGCCCTACAACATCATCTACTTCTTCATGGTGGTGGCGTTTACCTTCTTCTACACCAGCGTGGTGTTCGGGCAGCAGCGCATCGCCGAGAACTTGCAGAAGTCGGGCGGCGCGATCCCCGGTATTCGCCCGGGGCCGAACACCGACCGCTTCCTCACCACGGTGCTGAACCGCATCACCGTGGCGGGCGCCCTGTTCCTGGGCATCGTGGCGGTGCTGCCGTGGGTCGCGTCCGTCATCACCGGCGTGACGCTGCTCAACTTTAGCTCCACGTCGCTGCTGATCGTGGTCGGTGTCGCAATCGACACGATGAAGCAGCTTGAGTCGCAGCTACTCATGAGGCGGTACGAAGGCTTCATCAGCCGCTAGTCCGTTGACCATCAGGAGAGTGAAACGTGTTGGGCCCGGACCGCACGTTTCACTTTTCACGTCTATTAGGAATCCTGTGACAATGAGGTCACCTTCCATGATCATCATACTTATCGGCGGCCCCGGCGCAGGCAAGGGGACGCAGTCGGAAATACTGGAAGAACAGCTGCAGATGGTCCACGTCTCGAGCGGCGACCTGCTGCGCGACCACGTGAAACGCGGCACCGAGCTTGGCAAGGCAGCAGACAAGTACATGTCGGAGGGCAAACTGGTGCCCGATAAGCTGGTCATCGACATGATCGAGGACAGGTTACTGGCCCCCGACACCGAGCACGGCGTGCTGCTCGACGGCTTCCCGCGCACCGAGCCACAGGCACGCGCCCTGGACGACGCGCTCGACTTGAAGGGGCGGGCCGTGAACATGGTACTGTACATCAACGTGGACGACGAGACGATGATCGACCGCATCTCGGGCAGGCTGATGTGCCGCAAGTGCGGCCACATCTTCCACGAGAAGTTCATGCCGCCGAAGGTGCCGGGCGTGTGCGACGAGTGTGGGAGCGAGCTGTACCAGCGCGAAGACGACACGCGCGAGACAGCCATCAAGCGGGTGGCCTCATTCCACCAGCAGACCAAACCGATCGTGGAGTATTACCGCTCGCGCGGAGTGCTGTGCGAGGTGGACGGCAGCAAGCCGGTGGAGGAAGTCACCTCCTACCTGCTGAGCTGCCTGCGCTAGAGGTGCGCCGGGTGAGAAGTACCCGACAAGGAAACAGTAATGGCAATACAGCTAAAGTCGCAAGATCAAATCGAATTAATGAGGATCGCGGGACGCATCCTCGCGCAGACTCTCCAGCGCGTGTCGGAGCACGTGAGGCCGGGCGTCACCACGCTTGAGCTGGACGAGATCGCCTACGAATTCATAAAGTCGCAGGGCGCAATCCCCACGTTCAAGGGCTACCACCCGCACCCGTCGCTGCCCCCGTTCCCCGGCACGCTGTGCACTTCGGTCAATGAGGAGATCGTGCACGGCATCCCTTCCGACCGCAAGTTGAAGGAAGGCGACATCATCACGATAGACTGCGGAGTGATCTACCGGGGCTGGCAGGGCGACTCGGCGGTGACGGTGGCGGTGGGCAAGATCAAGCCCGAGCTTGAGAAGCTGTTGAAGACGACGCAAGAGTCGCTCGCCGCGGGGATCGCGCAGGCGAAGGCGGGCAACCGGCTCGGGGACATATCGCACGCCATCGAGGAGAAGATCCGCGCCGGGGGCTACGGCGCGCCCCGCGAGTACGGCGGGCACGGCATCGGCCGCCGCCTGTGGGAAGAGCCTTCGGTGCCCAACCACGGGCGTGCAGGCACGGGTGTGCCCCTGCGGCCGGGCATGGTGATCGCCATCGAGCCGATGCTCAACCTTGGCGGGGACGAGACCGAGACCCTGGACGATATGTGGACCGTGGTGACCCGCGACCGCAAGCCCTCGGCCCACTTCGAGCACACCGTGGCGATAACTAAAAACGGGCCTGATATTTTGACTTTAGCGTAGGCTTGTGATATAATTAGCGTTTGGTGCCCCCTTTTTAGGGCGGGAGCCGAGCGTAAGTATGTTCGGTCACTCCGGGCACCACGGAAAGCGTACATTGACAGAGCGACAAGGCGTTATCAGGGTAGAGGGCAGAGTGTCCGAGCCCACCCCCAATGACACCTGGCGGGTGCAGTTGGACAACGGCCATATGGTGACGGCGCGCCTGGACGATAAGCTGCGGCTAAGCCCCGTGCGTATCATCCCGGGCGACAGAGTTGCCGTGGAGCTTTCGCCCTACGACCTCACCAGGGGGCGGATCGTCGAGCGCATCAAGCAGATGAAGTAAATGGGGCTGCTGCGTACAACGTGCTGTGCACAGGAGGCCCGCAAGGGCGCCCTCGACCGGTACGGCGCGAGGCACAGCCGCCGAACAAGCGACTTAGTGAAGAACACGAGCACGCAGTAGAACAGTGGAGACGGCAAAATGAAGGTACGAGCATCGGTAAAGCCGCGTTGCGCGAAGTGCAAGGTAATCAAGCGCGGGCGCATCGTGATGGTTATATGCAGCGACCCTAAGCACAAGCAGCGACAGGGCTAAAGGGAGGTTTTCGTGGCACGTATTGCCGGCGTAGACATTCCCCGCACCAAGCGGGTGGAAGTGGCCCTGACGTACATCTACGGCATAGGGTCCACCAGCGCGAAGAAGATCATCGAGCGAACGAACGTTGATCCCGACACGCGCGTGAACAACCTGACCGAGGAAGAGGTCAACCGCATCCGCGAAGTGGTGGACAAGGAGTTCACCGTCGAGGGCGACCTCCGCCGCCAGGTCAGCATGAACATCAAGCGGCTCATAGAGATCAAGTGCTATCGCGGCATCCGGCACCAGCGCGGCCTGCCCGTGCACGGCCAGCGTACGCGTACCAATGCCCGCACCCGCCGCGGCCCTCGCCGCACGGTTGGCGTGAGAAGGAAGAAGTAAGACCCGTGGTACGTGATACGTGATGCGTGATGCGTGAGCTTACCCGGACCTGGTAGTGCGGAGTAAGCATCGGTGCTCATGAGAGTTCACGTATCACGCATCACGTATCACGCATCAACACACAGGAGATACAATGGCTGAGAAGCAGCAGCAGAGCAGTAAGGTAACGGCAACAAGGGCCAGGCAGGCGAGGGCACGCAGGCGCGAGCGCAAGAGCGTGCCGCGCGGCAACGCCTTCGTGCGCTCGAGCTTCAACAACACCATCGTCACGCTGGCAGACCCGCAGGGCAACGTCCTGTCGTGGGGCAGCGCGGGCGCGACGGGCTTCAAGGGCTCGCGAAAGAGCACCCCGTACGCCGCCCAGATTACCGCCGATGGCGCCGCGAGGCGTGCCATGGAGCACGGCCTGCGCCAGGTGGAAGTATTCGTGAAGGGCCCCGGCGCGGGCCGCGAGGCAGCCATCCGCGCCATCCAGGCCGCGGGCATCCAGGTCGTCGCCATTACCGACGTCACTCCGATCCCGCACAACGGCTGCCGTGCCCCCAAGCGCCGCCGCGTATAGCGTCCGGCGCCGGCTTTTGTTGGAAAAGTAAGTACCGGGGGTGGGAGCTTAGCCCTCCTGATCCTCGCCCCGTAGTTGGCGATACGTAGAGGAACAATAGTGCGGCCAGGGCCGAAGCAAGTGGGACTCCGCGGCAAGTTGTCCCCGACGCCAAACCCTGAGCATTGGGCAGAGTAAGTGCCCTAATCTGGAGAAGAAATGGCAAGGTATACAGGACCTGTCTGCAAGCTTTGCAGGCGCGAAGGCATGAAGCTCTTCCTGAAGGGCGACAAGTGCTTCACGAACTGCACAATCGAAAAGAGGCCCATGCCGCCCGGATCGCACTCCCAGCGGAGGGGTCGTAAGGTATCCGACTACGGTCTGCAGCTGCGTGAGAAGCAGAAGGCTCGCCGCATCTACGGCGTGCTCGAGCGGCAGTTCCGCCGCCACTTCGAGGCGGCTGAGAAGCGCCCTGGCCTGACCGGCGAGAACCTGCTCATGGTGCTCGAGTCGAGGCTGGACAACGTGGTGTACCGCATGGGCCTGGCCGACTCGCGTGCCCAGGCGCGCCAGATCGTGCGCCACGGCCACATCACGGTGAACGGCCACAAGACCGACATCCCCTCGTACATCGCCCGGCCCGGCGACGAGATCGGCGTGGTTCCGACCTCGCGCAACAGCGAGTACTTCCAGACCGTCCAGCAGCAGCTTCCGCGCAAGCAGATTGCCCCCTGGATGTCTGCGAACGCGGCATCGCTCGCCGGCCGAGTGGAGCGCATGCCCACCCGCGACGAGCTTGGCCTGGACCTGAATGAGCAGCTGATCGTAGAGTTTTACAGCCGGTAATGCGCAGGCAGGGCGCGATGCGCGCAGCGGCAGTGCCCCTCGGGTACGGCTTCTCGCGGTCGCGTTCTTGCGCTTTGCGCGTTGTCAGGAGTGAGCAAAATTGAGCAACGGGAGAACAAGCAGTCTGCCTAACGTGGTCGCCGTCGCTACCGCCCCCAACTACGGCCGGTTCGCAATCGGTCCGGTGGAGGTGGGGATTGGCGTCACGCTGGGTAACGCATTGCGTCGGATCCTGCTTTCGTCACTGCCCGGCTCTGCGATTACCAGCGTGCGGATCCAGAACGTGTACCACGAATTCTCTTGCATCCCCAGTGTACGTGAGGATGTGACCGAAATCGTGCTCAACATCAAGAATATCCGCTTGCGCTCGTACAGCGAGCGGGCCGTGCGCCTCAACCTTGCCAAGCATGGCGACGGTGAGGTGCGCGCAGGCGACATAGAGCTGCCCGCGAACGTTGAATTGGTCAACCCCGAATTGGTGCTGGCTACCCTCGACGGGCCCGACGCCCACCTCGAGCTTGAGCTAACGGTCGAGCGCGGCCGCGGCTACGTGTCGTTCGAGTCGCGCGAGGGCATGCCCATCGGCACAATTCCGGTGGACGCCATCTTCTCGCCCATCCCCAAGGTGAACTACCTCGTGGAGCCGGCCAACGCCGAGATGCTCTCGGTGGTACCGGACGAGCAGGAAGAGGGCAGCGAAAACGGCGTCGTCACGCTGAGCCCCGAAGACGTCGAGGGCCGCGAGCAGCTTCTCATAGAGATCTGGACCGACGGCACGATCGACCCCGGCGAGGCGCTGAGCCTGTCGGCGCAATACCTGTTCCAGCACTCGCAGCTGATCAGCGGCTTCAACAAGCAAGCCGCCCCGACCGGCCGCGATCTGCCGGGCGCGGTGTCGATCCCGGCGCACCTGTTCGAGATGCCCATCGAGGACCTGAGCCTGTCGATGCGTACCTACAACTGCCTCAAGCGGTCGGGTATCACCAAAGTGGGCCAGGTGCTTCGCATGGACAAGAAGGAGCTGCTTGGCCTGCGCAACTTCGGCGACAAGTCGTTCGACGAGCTGCACCAGTCGCTCCTCACCCGCGACCTCATCCCGCCCGGAACCCCGCTCGACCTGTCGAGCCGGGAGGAAGGCGAGGAAGGCGAGGGTATCGAGGGCGAGCTGGAGACGGGTGAGTACGTTGGTTACGCCGAGTACGATCAGGCTGACGAGCCTGACGCCTATATCGAACAAACCGGCGAAACGGTGGACGGCGACGTGTCCAGCGCGCAGATCGTCGACGCTGCCGGTGTGTCCGAAGGCAGCATGGAGGCCGCGGCAGGCATCTTCATAGATGACGAACCTGCGTCGGAGGACGTGGATATACTGCCCGGCGACAACGAGACCGACCTGGGCGAGGCCGAGGCCGCGCCCAAGGCACGGAGCAGAAAGAAGTCCTAGCGCCGGGTGCCTGAGCAACAGCAACCGGAACGAACAACGATAACAGGGTACCTGGTAAAGGAGAACTGCCATGCGACATAGAGTGAAGGGCCGGAGCCTCGCCCGCAGCAGCGGAGAGCGCCAGGCGCTATTTCGCAATCAACTTGTGAGCCTGCTGATGCACGAGCGCATCCGCACCACCGAGGCGAAGGCCCGCGAGCTTCAGCCGATGGCCGACAAGGTCATAGCGCTCGGCCGGGAGGACACCGAGCACAACCGCTCGCGTGCCCACTCGATCCTCGCCAACTCGCTCATGGTGCGCAAGCTGTTCGAGGACATCGGCCCGCGCTACGTTGACCGCCACGGCGGCTACACGCGCCTTTACAAGCTGCACTACCGCCCCGGCGACGGCAGCCTTGTGTGCCAGCTCGAGCTGGTCGAAGAATAATCCGAGGGCGCCGTGCCCTCGGCGGACGAGCATAGACGCGTCCGATGCACCTTAAGTTATCAATACAGTACGACGGCACCGGCTTTTCCGGCTCGCAGCTCCAGCCCAACGGCAGGACCGTGCAGGGAGAGCTTGAGGCGGCCCTGGAGCGCCTTGCGGGCAAGCCCGTGAGGGTGGCCCTCGCCGGGCGCACCGACGCGGGCGTACACGCCTGGAGACAGGTTGCCGGCTTCGACTTCCCGGAGAAGCCCGGCCTCGACAGTCCCCGGGCGCTCAGGTCCGCGCTGAACGGAGTGCTTCCGCACGACGTGGCGGTGACGGGGGCCGAGATCGCGCCCGAGGGCTTTCACCCGCGGTTCTCGGCGACGCGGCGAGCCTACAGGTACCTCCTGTGGCACTCGCCCTCGCCAAGCCCACTGCTCGGCAGGTACTCCCTGCAGGTCCGGGGCAGCCTCCATACCGAGGCGATGTCGCGGGCCGTGACCCTCCTTGAGGGCGAGCACGACTTCGCGGCGTTCGCGGGGAGCGGCATGGGCGTCCCCGGTGATGAGGGCGACGAAGGTCCGAGCACGGTGCGCACCGTGTACCTCGCCAGGATGCACCGGCTCGACCCGGCGGCGAACATCTGGGCGTGGGACGCGCCAATCGCGAGCGGCACACCTGGCGAAGGGGCGCTGTGGGCGATAGATCTGGTGGCCAACGCCTTTCTCCCGCAGATGATCCGCACGATAGTGGGCACCCTGTTGGAGGTCGGGCGGGGCAAGCGTACTGTAGAGAGCATAAGCGAGCTTATCGAGAGCCGCGACCGGCGCAATGCCGGTGAAACGGCACGACCTCACGGGCTTTGCCTGCTGTGGGTCGAATACTGAGCGGCCGGACCGCCCGAGCGCGGGGCCGGAGTTGGCATGATAAGCGGGGTGGTGGGGCAGGTTCACGTTCGTGCCCCGCTGGGGTTTGGGGGTGAGTGCCCCCGGTGCTCCCTCAAGCCCCAAGCACAAACGGAGATACTAAGGATATGAACAGCAAGACCTATACGCCCACGGCTAAAGAGGCCGAGGAACAGCGCCAGTGGTACATCATAGACGCCAAGGGCCAGACCCTCGGGCGCCTCGCCACGCTCGTGGCCCAGTACCTGCGCGGCAAGAACAAGCCCACCTTTGCCACCCACATGGACATGGGCGACTTCGTCATCGTCATCAACGCCGAGCAGGTAGTGGTGACGGGCAAGAAGTTCACCGACAAGATGTACTACAGCCACTCGGGCTATCTTGGACATCTCAAGTCGGTGCCGTTCAATGAGATGATGCAGAAGCACCCCACCTTCGCGGTAGAGGCTGCAGTGCGCGGCATGCTGCCCCGCAACAGCCTTGGTGAGCAGATGCTGAAGAAGATGAAGGTCTACGCGGGCCCCAAGCACCCGCACGCGGCCCAGAAGCCTATCGAGCTTCGGCTGGACCCCGAGACCGAGACGCTGGAAGTAGCCAGGTAAGAGGCAGGTAACAAGGAGACTCATGGATAACACGACACGAACCGAGAGGCCAGCTTACTACTACGGGACCGGGCGCCGCAAGAGCGCCGTGGCGCGCGTGCGCATGTACCCGGGCAACGGCCAGTTCATCATCAACAGCAAGCCTGCCGAGGAGTACTTCGGCGGCCGCGCAATCTACCACAAGATGATCGCGCACCCGCTGGACCTGACCGAGAACGCGGGCAAGTACAACGTCACCGTGAAGGTGCTCGGGGGCGGGGCGACCGGCCAGGCAGGCGCCGTACGTCACGGGTTGGCCCGCGCGCTGGTGCAGGCCGACGCGAACTTCCGCTCGGTGCTTAAAAAGGCCGGCTTGCTCGCACGCGACCCTCGCGTGAAGGAGCGCAAGAAGCCCGGTCTGAAGCGCGCCCGCAAGGCACCTCAGTACACAAAGCGCTAAACCGACGCCAGATAACTTACACCTGGTCGATAGCGCGCAAGCAGGGCGAACTGCACGACAGACTGCACGCGCGCCGGTCGTTGCCAAAGAAGCCAAGGAGACTTCGGTTCCCGAGCATGGGGCCGGGGTCTCTTGGATGCTCCGCCTGGCGCTGCTTGCGCGTGCTCGCTCACATGTTGGCGCGTCTGGATGAACCAAATCCTTGACAGGCAGGTGTTAATAGCATTAGAATGGCAGACGTTATTCTGTTAGCGGTACATTCCCATGAAAGGGGGTGACGCCTGCCACCTTTTGCTCCCTGAGCATGTACTCCCCGTACGCACTGAAGCCGGGTCTAGCCTTGTCGTTGTGCGTCCGGAAAAGCGCTGAACAGACAACCATAGGAGGAAAAGCGTAAATGTTGCTACCCAAGAAATATGCAGCGCTGGCTGCCGGGCTTCTGCTGATGCCCATTCTGGCTGCCTGCGGCCCCCAGGCTGCGACGCCGACTCCCGGCGCACCTGCCGCAGAGGCGACTGCAACCACCGGCGCACCTGCCGCGGAAGCTACGGCCACCACGGGCACAACGGCCGAAGCTACCGCCACCACGGGCGGCGGATCTGCCCCGTCGGGCGAGGTCTTCCGCTGGCGCGCATTTGCCGAGCCTGAGACGCTCGACCCGGCCCTGATCCAGGAGACCATCTCCGTCGACCTGAGCCTCAACCTGTACGAGAGCCTCGTGCGCTTCAACCACGAGACCCTCGAGATCGAGCCTTCGCTCGCCGAAGCCCTCCCCACAGTTAGCGAGGACGGCAAGACTTACACCTTCAAGATCCGTAAGGACGCCAAGTTCTCCAACGGCGATCCGCTGACCGCGGCCGACGTCAAGTGGTCGTGGGAGCGCGCTCTGAAGACGCCCGATGCCCCCTACATCTTCGTGATGTTCGACATCGAGGGCGCCGAGGAGCTGCAGGCGTCGGCCATCTCGACCGACACCACTCAGCCCAAGGTTGAGGAGCTTTCGGGCGTCAAGGTGGTCGACCCGCAGACCCTCGAGGTCACGCTCGTCGCCCCTCGCGCCTACATGCTCCCGCAGATGGCAATTTGGACGTTCTACGTTGTGAACCGCAACGTGGTCGAGAAGTGCCCTGCGGACCAGCCGTCCTGCTTCACCGAGACCGGCATGCACGAGGGCGCGGGTTCCGGCCCCTATATCCTCGAGCGCTGGGATCACAACCAGGCGCTAAGCTTCAAGGTAGACCCGGACTACTGGAAGACCGAGGAGAGGGCTACTGTTGACGTCGAGGTACCCATCGTTCCGGACACCGCGACCGCGCAGGCCCAGTTCGAGAACGGCCAGCTTGACGTGCTCGACCAGCCCGACCCGAACGATATCCGCCGTATCGAGGAAGACGCGAACTCGCCGCTGAAGGACAACCTGAAGGTGGTGGGTAACGCCCGCACCGTGTGGATCGGCATGAACCTCACCAAGCCGCCGTTCGGCCCGAAGGACGATGCCAAGGCCAAGGCGCTGCGCGAGGCCATGAATTACGCCATCGACCGCGAGCAGCTTATCGACCTGGCGCTGCAGGGCACCGGCGTTGCTATCACGACGCTGATGCCCGAGGGCGAGCCTGGCTTCAAGCAGGTTGATCTGTTCCCCTTCAACCTCGAGACGGCCAAGGCCAAGCTCGAAGAGGCCGGTTATCCCGGCTGCGCGGGCCTCGACCTGACCTACACGACCCGCGACCGCGAGGTTGAGCAGGCAGTGGCCACGCAGATCCAGGCTCAGCTGAACGAGAACCTGGGCTGCAACGTGCAGGTGGAAGTGATCCCGTGGGCCGACATGCTCGAGGCGCGCCAGGCGCATCAGTACACCATGTTCTACGGCTCGTGGGGCCATGACTTCCCCGATCCGCACAACTGGCTGTACGAGCTGTTCCACTCGCAGAAGATCGGCACCGGCAACGACCCGGCGTATAACAACCCCGAGTACGACCGGCTGATCGACGAGGCCGACGCAATCTACGAGCCTGAGCGGCAGGAAGAGCGCTTCCGGCTGTACCAGCAGGCAGAGGAGCTGATGCTCAGCGAGGCTCCGATCGTCCCGCTGTACCAGCCCGCGCGCTACTGGCTCGAGGGCGACAGGTTCACCGGCTACGGCACGAACAATACGGAGATCTATCCGTTCCGCTTGCTCAAGCCGGCCCAGTAGCCTGAACGGGGTCTTGCCCCGTTTTGGGGCTCCCCGTAAAGGTACAAGGACGTACTATAGGGGCGACGCACGCGTCGCCCCTATAGTGACATCTTAATCCCGGCGGGCCGGTTGACGGCCGCGGCCGGGCTCGCGTAAATCACAGCATCTTTTGGCACCTAGATCCGTAGGGTATAGACATGATGACTTACATCATCCGCCGCCTGCTCGCCATGGTTCCGGCCCTACTCGGTATCGCGACGATCACGTTCGCGCTGATGCACATTCCCCGGGGCGGGCCTTTCACCACGGAGCACCCGAACGCGGCGGTGACTGCCGCGCTCAACGCCAAGTACCATCTTGACGAGCCGGTCTGGCCCACCTTCCTCGGGCCGGGTAGCGATATATACCGGTACGCCGTGCTTGGCCTAGCAATCGCGCTGATAGCCGGCGCGTACATCGCGAGCAAGCGGTGGGGCACCGCGGTGACTGTGATCCGGTCGCTGATGTATACAGTGGCGGGAATAATGGTCTTCTGGTTCATATTGATGATTACCCAGGAGCCCGGAACGTCGGGGGACGTGGGCTTCGTGGCAGGCCAGTACCTGCGCTACCTGGGGGGTCTGGTCCAGGGTGACCTCGGTACGTCGTTCTCGTTCCCCGGGCGGCCCGTTGTTGACATCATCGGCGCCAGCGCCCGTAACTCATTCATACTGGGGATAACTGCGTTTGGAATCCTCGTGGCGGTCGCCATACCGCTGGGCATTCTGGCCGCGGTGAAGCAGAATACCTGGATCGACTACGTCGCAACCGGCGTGTCACTCGTCGGGTATTCGATTCCCAACTTCGTGCTGGGCGTCCTCTTTATCCTGGTGTTCGGTTTGTGGTTGAATTTGATACCCATCGCGCAGTGGCGCGAATTCCCCCGTGACCTGATCTTGCCCGCCATTGTATTGGCAATTCGACCGATGGCAGTGCTCACTCGCCTGACACGCGCTTCGATGATCGAGGTACTTAATCAAGACTACATTCGGACAGCGTGGGCGAAGGGACTCGGGTCGCGCATGGTGCTGATAAGGCACGCGTTGCGTAACGCACTGCTCCCCGTGGTCACTGTTATGGGTGACCATCTGGGCGACCTCATCACCGGTTCGATTGTGGTGGAATACCTGTTTGGTATAGCAGGCATAGGGCAGTGGTTCGTCACCAGCGTGCAGTCGCGCGACTACGGCGTAATCATGGGCGTGACGCTCTTCTACGCCACGCTCGTCCTGTTCATCAACCTGGTTGTAGACCTACTTTATTCGGTGATAGACCCACGCATCAGGTTGGGTGGAGCCTCGAGGAGTTAGCAGATGGCAGTAATCTCAGCAGATAGATCCGGCCGCGGCGGGCCAATTCCTCCGGCGGCGGTCGCCCAGGCACGCACGCGCTCGCTATGGTACGACGCGTGGCTCCGCCTTAAGCGCAACAAGGTGGCGATGGTGAGCGCGTTCGTGCTAGTGGCTTTGGCTGTCATTGCTGTTGTGTACCCTCTGCTTGATCCGGACGGCTACAAGACAACAGTGCGTGACCCAGTAACGAACCGAACCATCAAGTTCCAGGAACCGAGCGCGGCCCATTGGTTTGGTACCGATGAGTTTTCGCGCGACGTGTTCGCCCGCGTCATGTACGGCACGAGCATTTCGATATCCGTGGGCGTGGTCAGCGAGCTGCTAATCCTGTTTATCGGCGTGCCGCTCGGTTTGGTGGCGGGCTACTTTGGCAAATGGGTAGATCAGGTACTCATGCGACTCACCGATATCATGTATGCATTCCCGACGATCCTGTTCGCAATGGTTATCATGACCGCCCTTGGCCCGAATCTGACCAACATCTACATCGCCATCGGATTCACATTCTGGCCGCCCATGGCGCGCTTAGTGCGCAGCCAGGTGCTGTCCCTGCGCGAAAAGGAGTTCGTTGAGTCAGCACGCGCCGTCGGCGTGTCGCCCGTACGGATCATGTTCGCCCACATTCTCCCGAATGCCCTGGGGCCAGTCATTGTGGCAGCGACGTTCGGCATTCCGGCAGCTATCCTGGCCGAAGCATTCCTCAGCTTCATTGGAATTGGGGTGCAGATCCCCATTCCCAGTTGGGGCGCCATGATTTCTGATGGTCGGGCGCAGATTCGATCAGAACCGTACCTGGTAATCTTCCCAAGTATTGCGCTGGCAGTCACGCTGTTCGCGTTCAACTTCTTCGGCGATGGCCTGAGAGATGCTCTTGATCCAAGGAGCCGCAAGTAATCGACAGCGCTCGCCGAGCAACCGGGGCCGCAACATGTCATGGGGCCCCCTAGTCAACCGGAGTATTCATGGCAGAACTCTTACAAGTAAAGGATCTGCAAACGCACTTCTTCACGCCCGACGGGGTAGTGCAGGCCGTGCGCGGCGTGTCGTTCGACCTCAAAGAGGGCGAGACGCTAGGCATCGTGGGCGAGTCAGGCTCGGGCAAGAGCGTGACGGCGCTGTCGGTAATGCGCCTCATACCCTGGCCGCCCGGCAAGATCGTGAGCGGGGAGATCATCTATAAGGGCGACGATCTCCTGAAGTACAGTAACGAGGAGATGCGCCACATCCGGGGCAAGGAGATCTCGATGATCTTCCAGGACCCGATGACCTCGCTTAACCCCGTGATGTCCGTCAGCCGCCAGATAGGCGAGATGCTGCAGCTTCACATGGGCATGACCTCGGCGCAGGCGCGCACGCGCACGATCGAGCTGCTCAAGCTGGTGGGTATCCCGTCGGCCGAGCAGCGCGTCGACGCATATCCGCACCAGTTCTCGGGCGGCATGCGCCAACGCGTGATGATCGCCATGTCGTTGTCGTGCAATCCGAAGCTGTTGATTGCAGACGAACCGACCACCGCGCTCGACGTGACTATCCAGGCGCAAATCCTCGAAATCATCAAGAGGCTCAAGGACGAGTTCAACACCGCGGTTATCTTCATCACGCACGACCTGGGCGTGGTCGCTGGCCTGTGCGACCGGGTGATAGTGATGTACGGCGGGCGTATCATGGAAGAGGCGCCCACGACCAACCTTTACAAGGACCCGCGCCACCCGTACACGTTGGGCCTGCTCAAGTCAGTGCCGCGGCTGGACGAAGAGCGTAAGGAGCGTCTGGAGCCTATCCCCGGCATGCCGCCCGACCTTGTGAACCCCATCCCCGGCTGCCCGTTCTACCCGCGCTGCACCTTCCGCGAGGAGTACCACCGGGATAATATGCCGCCGCTGCGCAACGTCGCTCCGGGGCACCAGGTGGCCTGCTTCATCGACATCAGGACGGCGGAAACGCACGAGATCGAGGACGAAACGGTCGTCAAAGTGGGGGCTGAGTAAGCGTATGGCGACAGTAAGCAAGCCGAACGTAGAGGCCGAGACACGCTACAGCGCCGCACGGACGACGACGCGCGAGGTGCCGCGCGACACGCTGCTGCAGGTGGAAGGGCTGAAGATGCACTTCCCCATCACCCGTGGACTGTTCATCCAGCGGCAGATCGGGGCGGTGCGTGCCGTGGACGGGCTTGACTTCTATATCAGAAAAGGCGAGACGCTCGGCCTGGTGGGAGAGTCGGGCTGCGGCAAGAGCACGGCAGGCCGAGCTATCCTGCAGCTTTACAGGCCGACCGCCGGCAAGGTGATCTTCAAGGGCAAGGACATCACCAAAGCCGAGGGCGACGAGCTGAAGGTGTTGCGCCGCGAGATGCAGATGATCTTCCAGGACCCGTATGCCTCGCTCAACCCCCGCATGACGGTGGGCGACATCATAGGCGAGCCGCTGACGGTACACAAGCTGGCGAGCGGCAAGGCAAAGGCCAACCGCGTGCAGGAGCTTCTGCGGGTGGTCGGGCTCAATCCGTACTTCGCCAACCGTTACCCCCACGAATTCTCCGGCGGGCAGCGCCAGCGTATCGGCATCGCTCGCGCCCTGGCGGTCAGCCCCGAGTTCATCGTGGCCGACGAGCCGATCTCGGCGCTCGACGTGTCGATCCGCGCGCAAATCATCAACCTGATGGAGGACCTGCAGGAAGAGTTCGGCCTGACCTACCTGTTCATCGCGCACGACCTGAGCGTGGTTCGCCACATCTCGGACCGGGTAGCGGTGATGTACCTGGGCAAGATCGTGGAGCTTGCCGACCGCGCCGCGCTATACGAGAACCCGCTGATGCCCTACACCAGGGCGCTGCTGTCGGCCGTGCCGATCCCAGACCCGCTGGCCGAGGCGCAGCGCGAGCGCATCATCCTCAAGGGCGACGTGCCCTCGCCCATCAACCCGCCGAGGGGTTGCCACTTCCACACCCGCTGCCCCATCGCCATCGCCGCGTGCCAGGAGATCGACCCGCCGCTCGAGGAGAAGGCGCCCGGCCACTGGGCCGCCTGCATTCGAGTGTAGGCTAGTCAGGAGCAAGAAGAAGCCCCCGCCCATATCGGACGGGGGCTTTGCTTTACGTGCGTGAAGGTTACCGCTTAGCCGCGGGGTCACAGCCGGGGAAGAAGGTGTTCGCCACGATCTTACTCGTCTGTCCGCGGGTCAACGGGTTGTTGGGCCGGAAGTACGGGCGGTTGTCCGTGTCGCACGGCTCGCCCGGGCCGCCGCAGTCGTAGCCGTTCATCACGCCGAGGCGGTTGAGCATCAGCCGCTCGATGTACAGCCAGAACGTGCTGTTCGGCTGCGCGTCGGCGTACGTGTACTGTGTCTCCGCGATAGTGTCGTTGAACCCTGCGGCCTCGGACACGATCTTGGTCAGCTGGCCGCGAGTCGCACCCTTGTCGGGCCGGAAGTAAGGCCTGTTGTCGGGCGGCACGCAAGGCTCTGCCGGGTCGATACCGCATTCATACCCGCCGATCACGTTGCGGGCGTACAGGCGCTCCACGAACGCCCAGAACGGCGAACCGTAGGGTACGTCTTCGAACGTCCGCCGGGTAGGCGGTACCTCCTCGTCGAAGCCTGCGGATTCGGACACGATCTTGGAGAGCTGGCCCCTTGTTACGTAGTTGTTGGGGCGGAAGTAGGGGTTGCTCTCCGGGTCGCACGGCTCGAACTGCCCTCCGCACGGGTATCCGGAGATAATGCCCTGGCATGCCAGGCACCGCACGAACGGGTAGAACGTGTTGGTTACCGGCACGTCGGTGAACTCCAGCGTGCAGGCTGTGGGTGTTGCCGTCACTGCCGGCGCGGTTGCGGTTGCCGTGGCCGGCGTCGTCGCCGTGGCCTCCGCGGTCGCAGTTGCGGGCGGCATGGTTGCCGTGGCGGGCGGCATGGTCTCGGTC
>DASTEB010000094.1:0-20734 GCA_035710025.1 Chloroflexia bacterium | reverse complement strand
GGGCGCCGAGGGGCCCGTGCTGCTCTCCACGCCTCGCAAGCCCTGGTAGACGAGTTGGAGGCACGGTATGAGCCTGAAATACCAGATCACAAGGGACGACCTCAGCGCCTTCGCGGGCAAAGGCCCGGCGTTCGTCACGCTGGGCGAGGTCATGGTGCGCGACACCCCGGCCGTACCCGAGCGGCTTGAGCGGGCGGGAACGGTCTACATATCCCTCGCAGGCAGCGAGTACACCCTGGCGATGCTGCTGGCCCGGTTCGGCGTGCCCTCATCGTTCGTCACCCGCGTGCCCGACAACCCCTACGGCTGGCTGATCCGCGATACCGCCCGCTCGCAGGGCATCGACACGAGCCACATGGCGTGGGCGCCCAAGGCCGAGCCGGTCGGGCGCTTCCTGTACGAGCTTGGGCGCACCCCGCGCAAGAGCATCGGCTGGTACCAGCGAATGTACTCGGCCGCGAGCAAGCTCGACCGGGGCATGGTCAACTGGCGCGAGGCGCTGCGCGACTGCAAGCTGCTGCACACCAGCGGCATCACCTTCGGCCTCGCCACCCACAGCAAATACGAGCGCAACTACCTGCTCGAGTGCTTCATGGAGGCGCTCGAGGCCAAACCCGAGGGCGCGATGGTCGGCCTCGACTTCAACTACCGCTCGACCCTATGGTCGGCCGACCAGTGCAAGGCGCTCATGACCCCGCTGGTGCGCGAGCATGTGGACGTGCTGATTACGACCATCGAGGATATGGCCGCGCTGTACGGCTTCGGGTGCGGCCAGTACTCGGCCGAGGAGATAGACAAGGGCGATATCGGCGACCTGAGCGACGACGACATCAAGTCGTTCGCCACGCAGGTGGGCGAGTACTTCAACACGCGCATCGTGGCGATCACAGTGCGCTATCCCGACACCTTCGAGGAGCAGCGCTGGGAGTCGGCCGCGATGGACGACAAGGGCAACTTCTTCCGCTCGCCCGGTGTGAAGCAGATGGTGCTGTGGGACCGCCTGGGCGGCGGCGATACGTGGAACGGAGGCTTTTACTACGGCCTGCTGACCGAGGGGTTCGGCCCCCATGGCATGGAGAAGGGCGTGCTGGTGGGCGACGCGGCGACCCGTATCAAGCAGACGCTCATGTTCGACCTACCCATCGTGACCAGGTCCGAAGTGCAGGACCTGATGAAAGAGGATGTGGTCGGCGGGGGCAAGCGCGTATCGCGGTAGCAGTATCCGCGCGGCACGCTTGCGCCTCGGCACATCGCCAAGCACGAAGGAGGGAAGCTCGCAGCAGAACCGGAGGCCGCCGCGGTTGGCCCTAAAACCGCGAGTCGAGTGGAGTAGTCTGTTGGTCCGCGACCCTGCGAATGAGCGGAGCGCGGAGTTAACCATAAAGGAGGAAGACGAAATGAAGCGCGTAGCATTACTTCTGGTTGCCGTGCTGCTCGGCTCGCTGGCGCTGGCCGCGTGTAACCCGACGGCGGCCACGCCCACGCCTGCCGCGAGCAACGCAGGCAGCGGCGCCGGTGCCCAGACGGCCGACCCGAACGAGGAATACATCTTCGTGTCCAGCATGGGCAATCTGGAGTTCTTCAACGCCGTGAAATACGGGTGGAAGTGGGCTGGTGAGAAGCTTGGCGTCAAGACCAGCTATGTCGGCCCGGCCGAGTTCGACCTGAACGCGCAGGTCGCCGCGTTCGAGCAGGCCATCGCCCGCAAGCCCAAGGGCATCGCGGTGTTCGCGGTTGACCCGGTGCTCACCCCGGTGATCAACAAGGCCGTGGACGCCGGTATTCCGGTGGTGACCGTGATCGGCGACCAGCCCGACTCGAAGCGCCTGGCCTACGTCGGCTCGAACCAGTACGATCTGGGCTTCATGGGCGGGACGCGGATCGCAGAGGCCATAGGCGGCGAGGGGAAGGTTGCCATCCTGAGCATCCCCGGCACGCAGATGTTCGACGACCGCGCCGCGGGGTATGAGGCGGCCTTTGCCAAGTACCCGGGCATCGAGGTCGTACAGACAGGCGACACGAAGGCCGACACCGTCACCGCCGTCAACGTGGCGAAAGACATCATGACGAGGTTCCCTGACCTGGCCGCATTCGTCGGCACCGACTCGACCGGCGGCATCGGCGCGGGCACGGCTGTGAAGGAAGCGGGCAAGTCGGGGCAGGTCAAGGTGGTCGCTATGGACCGCAACTCGGACGTGCTCGACCTGATCGACAAGGACGTGCTGTACGGCACCGTGGCGCAGGACGACGTTGACAACCCGTACTGGGCGCTGATGATCCTGTACAACTACGTGCACAACCAGGCCCCGCTCACCACGGACAACGCCGCGGCGGGCGCGATCGTCGGCCCCAGCTTCGTGACCACGCACGCCAACTGGGTGGACAAGACCAACCTGAAGTACTTCCTGGACGCCAATTCGCTGTACGCTACGGCGAAGTAGGCAGAAGGCAATTACGTCATGCGTCATGCGTCATGCGTCAAAGCTGCCCGGCATCGGTGCTCTGACGTATGACGCATGACGCATGACGAAAGGCGGGCGATGGAGAGCAGCGGCGAAATTCTACGGGTAGAGGGCATCACCAGGAGCTTCCCCGGCGTCCTGGCGGTGGACAACGTCAGCTTCAGCATGAACAAGGGGGAGATACTGGCGCTGCTCGGCGAGAATGGCGCGGGCAAGAGCACCCTCACCCAGACGCTGGGGGGCGTGCTCAAGCCCGACAACGGCAGCATCGTGCTGGAGGGCGAACCGGTGTCGTTCTCCTCGCCCGCCGACGCCATCCGCGCGGGCATCGGCATGGTGTTCCAGGAGCTTTCGCTCGTGGGCAGCCTGTCGGTGGCCGAGAACATCTTCGCCAACCGCCAGCCCACCGGCCCGCTGGACAACGTGCGCTGGAGCGAGCTTTACAGGCAAACCAGGGAGTTCCTGCGCGAATTCGACCTGAACGTCGACCCGAAGCGCCAGGTGAAGTACCTGTCGATGGGCCGGCAGCAGATGCTCGAGATCCTGAAGGCGCTCTCCACCAGGCCCAAGCTGCTCATGCTCGACGAGCCGACCTCTTCGCTCACCGAGAGCGAGACGACCCAGCTTTTCGAGATCATCCGCAAGCTCCGCGCGCAGGGAATGTCGTTCATCTACATCACGCACAAGCTGCCCGAAGTCTTCGCCATCGCGGACCAGGTCATGGTGATGCGTGACGGCAAGTTCATCGGCAAGCACCCCGTGTCGGCCGTGACCGACAACGACCTCATCTCGATGATGGTCGGGCGCAAGATCACCCAGCTTTACGGCGCGGCCGGCGCCCGCGAGTACGGCCCCGAGGTGCTGCGCGTGGAGGGTCTAACCAGGGCGAAGGTCTTCCGAGACATCTCGTTCTCCCTGCGTAAGGGCGAGATCCTCGGGTTCGCGGGCCTGGTCGGGGCCGGGCGCACCGAGGTAGGACGCGCCATCGTGGGAGCCGATAGGAAGGACTCGGGGCGCGTGTTCCTCAACGGCGCGGAGGTGCATATCTCGTCCCCGGCCGATGCGATCCGCCACAGGATCGCCTACCTCACCGAAGACCGCAAGGCGCAAGGCCTCTTCCTTAATATGTCGGTGCGCGACAATCTGCTGGCCAACGCCCTGCGCCGCTTCGCTTCGGCGCTTGGGTTCCTCAACGGGCGGGAGATGGACCGGCAGGCGCGCGCCGAAGTATCCGAGTTCAAGATCGTGACGCCCTCAATCTCGCAGCGCGTGCTCAACCTGTCGGGTGGCAACCAGCAGAAGACCCTCCTCGCCCTGTGGCTGGGCATCCACCCCGAGGTCATCATCCTCGACGAGCCGACGCGGGGCGTCGACGTGGGAGCGCGCGCCGACATCTACCGGAAGATACGCGAGTACGCCGAGAAGGGCACCGGCATCATCATCATCTCGTCCGACCTGCCCGAGCTGATCGGCATGTGCGACCGCATCCTGGTGATGCACCACGGGCGCATCAGCGGTGAGGTCGAGCGCGAGCGCTTCACCGAGGAGTTGATCCTGTCGTACGCCGCGGGCCTCGGCGGCAGCGTCGCCCCGGCTGCAGCGGACGTACCGGCTTAGCAAGACAACGGCGAGAAAAGGACTCTCAGACCATGATAGAGAAGCAGGCTGTAGGGATGGGGAGGATCGCGGCGCCGCTGCGCACGGCACTCGTGCAGCGTGAGTTCGCGCTGCTCGGCGTGCTCGTCATCTTCGGCATCATCATGACGGCCGCCTCGCCCGTGTTTCTGACCCGGGGCAACATCGAGGCTCTACTGCTTGGGCTGTCGGTCGAGGGCACTATCGCCGTGGGCATGGTCATGGTGATGATCATCGGCGGGTTCGACCTGTCGGTCGGCTCGACGCTCGCATTCACCGGCGTGGTGACCGGGCTTGCGCTCACCGCGGGCATCCCCACCCCAATCTCGGTCGCCATAGGCCTGCTGGCCGCGCTGGGCGTGGGGCTGTCCAACGGCCTGCTTGTCGCCAAGCTGAAGATCAACGCGTTCATCGCTACCCTGGGCATGATGCTGACGGTGCGCGGCCTGCTTCTCGTGCTTGCCGAGGGCAAGACGGTGCTCAACCTGCCCCGGGACTTCACCGTGATCGGGCAGGGCACGCTGGTCGGAATCCAGTACCCCATCTACATCATGCTGCTCGTCGTGATCGTGGGCGACCTGCTGATGCGCAACTCGAAGTTCTTCCGGCAGAACTACTACGTCGGGGGCAACGAGAGGGCGGCGCGGCTGTCGGGCATGAACGTGGACCGCGTCAAGATCGTCAACTTCTGCATCGTGGCCTTGCTCGCCGGGCTAGCAGGCCTGATGATCACTGCGCGGTTCGGCGCGGCGTCGGTCACGGTGGGCAACGGCATCGAGCTTCGCGTCATCACGGCGGCCATCATCGGCGGGGCGAGCCTGAACGGCGGCGAGGGGTCGGTGCTCGGGGCGTTCCTGGGCGCGCTATTCATGGGCGTGCTGGCGAACGCGCTCAACCTGCTCGGCGTCGACGTCTACTGGCAGAATCTCGTCACGGGCCTTATCCTGATCATCGCCGTGGTGATCGACGTGCTCAACGAGCGGCGCAAGAGCGGGCAGAAGTAGTCGCTAACTTACGCGACCTTCTCGGGTAGCTGCATCGCGGTAAAGCTGCCCTCGGGGGCGCGGCGCACCTCCGCGTCCTGCGTCTGTATCCACACCTCGGCCATGGGGTAGGCGCGCCCCTCTTTCAGGTGCCCGCCGATCACCGATAGGCCATGCCTGCCGAGCATGCAGTGTACGTGCAGGAATGGCTTGCCGTCCATCAGCGTGCAGGTGCCCTGAATGCTGAGGATCTCCATCTGCTCCTCGAACAGGTGGAACTCGTATTCACGCGTCTCGCCGTTCCACCAGCCGACTTCGGCCCGGTCCATCGCCCCAATCGCGGCAATTGAAGCGAAGCCAACTCCCTGCGATGCCATGAACGCGGTCAGGGTCTCGATCACCGGCTCGCTGCTCTCGAGGCGGACGACATAGGCCGCGGGGTTGTGGCCGGTCTTTTGAAAGCGCATGTCTTACTCCCTGATTCTCTGTCGCCGGTTCCATATACTGGCCTGACACAATCGGGGCATCACCGGGCAGGCGTGTCGGCGGTCGGCCTACTGTCTGCTGGGGAAGCGACGCCGTATCCCTGACTTACCCTCGAAGGCGCCACGAAAGCCGGTTTCCCGGCTTACTGGCGGGCGTGTCTGGTCTCGAACCAGGAGCCTCAGTCCCTTGAGAGCCGGTCCATGATACGCTGTGCTGCGCGCACGTGTCAAACGAGAGAATCGGGGAAGTCATACGCTCCACACAAACATACCCGCAGCGTTATTCGTCTCGGACTCCTGAAACTTTGATCGAGCCGCGGCTTTCGGCACGCACCACCATACCGCCTACCGTAACCAGTGCCGGAAATCGTCGTAGGTGCTCCAGTCGTACAGGGCGAGCACGCCTCCCTCCAGGATCAGATCCACCGAAGCATCGTAGGCTCGGGCGTGCAGGTGTCCATCCTCAAGGTGCGCCAGCATTTCCTGGCCCAGGCTCCAGCCTCTGCTCGCGGCCGGTGAGCCAGGACGCTCACTCTCATAAAGCTTCGTCGGACTCGATTGCGGTTCGTCCGCAGACCGCAACGGCGCACTGTATAGCGTGTAGGATTGCACGACGTCGCTCCCCATCATCCCCCTGCCGTAAACCAGGCGGCCGGCCCTGACCCACGGGCCGGACCAGGCCCTGCTATCGGCCGGGCCGCTATCCAGCATTGTTGTCAGCCCTCGCTCTTCTATCTTGATCACCTTGCCGCGAGCAGAAAGGGGGCCGGAGGGCAACACCCAGATCGCCCCTGCACCTTCGCTCACAGTGAGGCCGCCAACAGGATTGTCGTCCAGCGTGAAGCTAATTTGGGCCGCAGCCGCAGCCGCCGGGTCGAACACCTCGAACTTGATTTTGCCCAACGTGCGCGTCACCAGCAGCAACTTGCCCGCGAACCCGCTCTCGTTGAGAAACGTGGCAGTCATCGGGTGGTCAAGATACGACCACTGCACCGGGTTCTCAAACATTCTTTCGCCCAGGGTGCGGGCCGCGCCGGAAGCAGCCAGGTCTATCAGTACCGCCCTCTGGTTCACTATTAGCGGGGATCCCTGAGGAGCATAGGCCATGAGCAGCGCAAATCTGCTATCCGGGCTGAACCGGGCGCTTCGCAGTCCCCCCTCCGAGCGATAGATAAGGCGGCGCTCTCCTGTGCCCGCATGCTGGAGGTAGACCTGGGCGGTTTGCGGGTCGGCGCCCGGAGGTCCCAGGTTGGCAACCAGCATCTGCTCGCCGTCGGGGGCAAGGTCCATCACCGCCCAGCCGGGGCCGGGGAGTTCGATCGTGCGCGCCTCGGGGTTGCCGAACCCCTGGTAGTCGAGGTCGAAAGCAACGAAAGGGCTGCGCAGGTCGCCCTGCTCCTGAGGGGTGCCGCCCTCTTTCAGACTGAGAGCCCAGGCACCCGCATCGCCCCAGATAAAGTACCTGTCGCCGGCGGGAAGGAAAGCCATTGGAAAGGTGATGGGCTTGCCGCCTGCCGCAACTGCCGCCATGAGATGCCTGTTCTGTCCGGAAGGTGAGCCGGGCGCGGGCACGTCGTACATTAGGCGGCCTCGCGGCCCGATGCCCTGCACGATGCTCGCCTCGTCGCTGCCCTCCAGCCAGACCCACCCGTCGCTCGCCCGGTAATACAACCCCTGCGGCGCAGCGTCTACACGCAAGGCGACTGTTCCGCTCAGGGCGCCTCGGTAGACGTGCCCCTCCAACTCGTCACTGAGTGCAGTCAGCCCGTTGGAGTAACCGGGCTGTATGGCTTGCACCTTCCGCACTGCCTGCAGGGCCTTAGCCCATTCCTCCTTGCCCGCCATCTCCGTGGCGGTCCGGTACTGGCGGTCGCGCTCGGCAACATTGGTGGCCGCATCGGAAGCGCGCTGTGCGCTGTCCTTGAAGGGAGAAGCAGCGGCGAAATGGGCAAGCGCGGCGTCCCAGTCGGCTGCGGCAGCCGATAGGTCGCCCAATCGGTACTCTTCCGTTTTCACCGACTGATCCCACCACTGCCACCCTGCCCAGGATAGAACCACCAGGAGCAGAGCGACTCCCAGCAGGGACTCGCCCAGAAGTGAGCGGCCTCTGCGGGCCGCGGGCTCGTCGTCCAGGCCTTCAACGACCGATATCCGTGGTTCGGCGGGGGGTGGCGGCAACATGAGTGCTCCTGGCTGTAGGGTGCATTATACAACTCCGGCGCGCCGTGGTGACCGCCATGTCGTACAAGCAAGCCTCCTCAGGCGAAATCGTGTGCCTCCCTTGGTGCCGGCGCGCGAACTTTGGCACGTTATTTGCGGGGCAACCGGAACCACTCAACAGCCGTACAGTCATGCTTACAGGCTAGGCTACATGGATCATCGTGTGGAGGAAATGCGGTCGATGGGGACTCGCTACAACCTTTCGTCACACGCACAGTCCGTGGCCCGGCGCTTCTGATCCAGGCGCCAGCCAGGGCATCAGCACCTTACGGTTATCCGCGCCTCCTACCTACCCCGCAAGGGCAGCAACTCGGGCGTTGCTGCATGGCGTGGCCCATACATACACAGTAGTCTCCCAGGCTGACCATATTTGCTCCATACGTCCCTGGCCCATGCCCAGACCGCAGCCTCCTCGCCGGTCGGGCTAACAGCATGCTGTCAAACGGACCAGAGGAGAAAGGAGCTTCATAAACATGTACCGGATCAAATGGGCGCAGATGCGGCAAGCGGTCACGCTTCTTGTCGTCATGGTTATGCTGGGCACCCTCCTTGCCGCGTGCGGAGGGACTAACACGGGCGGCACAGGCACCTCCGAAGCGACCGCGACCACTGCCCCGGCGGGTGGTGGCGACGCCGCTGCGACTGACACCCCTGCCGAAGCGGGTGCTGCCGAGGCGACTCCTGGCGAGCCGACGGCCCCCGAGGCCGGCACAAAGCCCGCCGAGGGGACCATCCAGGTGGCCGTGGTCAAAGGCGATATGATCATCACCATGCGCAAGCTGGCCGATGCCTATATGCAGGCCAACCCGGGTGCAAAGGTCGAAGTGGTCATAGAGCCGGAGGGCGGGGCGTTCGACGCGCTGATCGCGGCGGGTAACCAGCCCGATATGTTCGTCGCTTCGTTCGGCTCGCAGATCGGTAAGTACGCCGCGCAGGAGTTCGTCATTCCGATGGAAGATCTGCCCGGCGCTCAGGAATTGCTGGGTAAGTTGTCGGAAGCGACGGCCCAGCAGTTGTACGGGCATAACTTCTATATGCCGATAGGCGCCGACGTGACTATGCTCATCTACAACAAGGACCTTTTCCAGAAAGCGGGACTCGACCCCAACTCCCCTCCCAAGACCTGGGATGAGTTCCTGTCCTATGCCGAGAAGATCCACGCCCTGCCGGCCGAGGGCGGCAACAAAATCTACGGCACCGTGTTCTGGAACGACGCGCTCGCCTGGGGCGGCTGGTACTGGAATATGCTCCAGCCCATGTACTTGAATGCCAATCAGAACAGCTGCCAGCTGCTCAACGCGCTCGGTACCGATATCGTGTTCGACAAGCCCGAGTGCAAGATGGCCGATTTCTTCACTTTCGCGCAGAATGCCCAGAAGTTCGCCCCGCCCACAATGGAGAAGAACTTCTTCAGCCGCACGATCGGCATGTGGCCGCAATACGGCTACTCGTGGGAGCCTAACCTCAAGCAGGCGGAGGGCAAGCCGATGGTGGTCGGGGAGGACGTGGGTGTAGCTCCCGTGCCCGTCCCGAATGAGGGCGATACCAGCTACTCGACCTACGGCGGTCGAGCCCTCATGATCTTCAAGACAACCCCCGACCGGCAGAACCGGGCCTGGGAGTTCGTCAAGTTCCTGATGCAGGACGAGAACGCCCTGCTGTTTGACAAGGAGCTTGGCTACCTGCCCACTCTCACAAGCCTCCAGAGCGACCCGTACTTCGCCGACCCGGCTCGCAAGCCGTTCGTGGACCAGCTGAACAACTCCATCCTTCCCGAACAGTTCTCGACGGCGGAAGACGTGGCGAACCAGGTACTCGGCGTATACCAGCAGGCGGTCGTGCAGGGCGAACTCTCGCCCGAGCAGGCGGTGACCACCGCTGCGGAAAAGGCACGGGGCGTCCTCAAGTAGAACAGACCACCCCACGGGTAGGGGATGCGGTATCGCACGGTTAAGTCCCGTCCGGCACTGCCGGACACCGTGCGGGCCCGCAGCCCCCGCCCGTGTTACACCTATGCACCGAAAGGAAGGGTAGACCTCATGGCCAGTCCCTCGATTGCCGTGGACCACCCCGGAGGAGGCGCGGAAAGTGCCAAACCCTCACTCCTGACGCACATGCGCCGCTATGTATGGGGCTACGTTTTCGTGGCGCCCTGGGTGATCCTGTACCTGATCTTCGGCTTGTACCCGCTGCTCCTGTCGTTCTACCTTACCTTCTTTAACTACTCCTTCACACGACCGCAAGACCTTGCTTTCACCGGAGTAGGCAATTGGATCAGGGGCATTAGCGATCCCCTTTTCTGGATAGCGCTGGTCAACATCGTATACAACCAGGCGATCTTCATCGTCCTGAAGAACGGGCTGGGTCTTGGCATCGCCTTGCTGCTCAAGCAGGCCATTCGGGGAGCCCGCCTCTTCCGCACGATCTACTTCATGCCGGTCGTGACCTCGTCCGTGGTGCTCGTTCTGATCGGCTCCTACATGGTCAACCCCGGCGGGCCTATACAGAGCTTTCTGATACAGACGGGCATCATAGATCAGGCTGTATTCTGGAAGTTCTCGGAGTGGCTCCCGATGCCGGTGCTGGCCCTCATCAATTCCTGGAAGTGGTTCGGCGTCAGCACGATCATCCTGCTGGCCGGCCTGTACGCCATCGATCAGGGCGTGTATGAGGCCGCGTCGATTGACGGTGCTTCGCCGTGGGAGAACTTCCGCTACATCACCTTCCCGCTCCTGAGGCCCCAACTCTTCTTCCTGCTTGTGGTCGACCTGATCAACGGCCTGCAGATGTTCGCCGAGGTGTACGCGCTAGGATACGACGTTTACGGTGGGCCCAATAATCAGGCCCTGACCCCGGTGCTGTACATTTACGCGCAGGCTTTTGACCGCTCCAACGTCGGTTACTCGTCCGCACTCGGCTTGCTGCTCGCCGCTATAATCGCCGTCGTCACATGGCTGCAGTTCAAGTTCGTGCGCAGCGACGCCACGCAGTAACCGGATCGGTGAGGTGCAGATATGGCCAGAACAGAGCAAACCACACTTGCCAGACCCGCCGTCCTCGCCGAGACGACCGAGCGCGTCAAAAAGCCCTTCTCGTGGGGGACCGTGGGCGTGTACGCCGGCCTGATATTCGGAGCCGTGATCGTGCTCTACCCGTTCTTCTACCTCCTGATGAACTCCGTGAAGCCCGGTCCGGAGATCCTAAACTCGCCCAACAGCCTGCCGACCGAGATCACTTTCTCGGGGTACACGGGCGCCTTCGAGCGGCTGAACATGCTGGAGCTGTTCCGCAACTCGATCCTGCTGGCAAGCTCGATCACGATCATCAACACGCTCCTGAGCGCACTTGCCGCGTACGCCATCGCCAAGATCCCGTTTCCCGGGGCCAACAAGCTGTTCGCCTTCATGCTGGTCACGATGATGATCCCCGGGATACTTTTCCTGATACCGACCTACGTGATGATGTACCGGCTGGGCTGGGTGCCCAGCTTCCAGGCGCTCATCGTGCCCTCGGCGGTGACGGTGTACAACATCTTCCTGCTGAGGCAGTTCATCACGGGCATCCCTAACGAGCTGATCGAAGCTTTCCGGTTGGATGGGGCAAGCGAGCCGCAGATCTTCCTCAGGTTGATCATACCGGTGTCGCGCCCCTCGCTGGCTGCCGTGGCGATCCTCAATTTCATGGGCAGCTGGAACGACTTCATGGGGCCGCTCCTTTACCTGAACAGGCCCAATATGTGGACGGTGCAGCTGGGCCTTTACCAGTTCCAGTCGTCCGTGCCGGGCCAGTACGAGCAGGAGAAATGGGCCGCCATGGCCCTCGTGACCGTCCCGCTGGTGATCGTTTACTTCTTCCTGCAGGATCAGTTTGTCAAAGCGTTCGCCAACACGAGCTTGAAGTAGGCAGGTGAGACTATGGGCACATCAATACAGGCGGCGACCCCGCCCGCATCTACCCCTCCACCCACCGCTATGCCCGCGGCCGTACGCACGGCCGCACGTAGAGGCTGGCTGCGCATCCCGATCATACTTGGCGGAATCCTGCTGCTGGTCGTAGGCGTGTATGTGTACGCGTGGTTCGATGCGTCCGGGCTGTCCAGCCAGTATCTGCGGGACGCGGACACCAGCTACGGGGAAAGCAAGTACCTCGAAGCGCTGGTCGGCTACGAGGATTTCGACCAGGCGACCAACAAGTACGTAACCCGAGGCGGCTACATGCACGTTCGCAGGATATGGAACGACAGCTACGCCTGGCCCGTTCCGGCGGGCGTAGAGCGCGCTAACCAGCGCATCGATGAGATCATCAACGATAAGATGACCGTCGAGCAGGCCGAGCAGTTCGTCCGGGCGAACACCGGCAAGAATAACCCGTACCTTGGCATCATCTACCTGCGCCTGGGCGAGCTATACGAGCAACGGGGCGACACCGAAGACGCCAGGGGTGTCTACGAGGCCGTTGTCGATTCGTTCAGTGATCAGCCCGACCTGGTGGACCAGGCCAGAGCGCACCTCGCTCGATTGGACAGCAAATGAGAGAGCAAGCGAAAGGAGGTACCGATATGCGACCGCGAACCACACTATCCGCTCGGCTCACCCTGGCAGCGCTGCTCCTGGTGGCCGTAGCCCTGCCCGGGCAACAGGCGGCTGGGTTGGCATACTCGCAGGAAAACCCCGCCGAACGAGCCGCGCTTCTCCAGGAGTATGCGCTAGACACCTGGCAATCCTTCGCGGCCATGGTGTTTACCGAGACCGGTCTGCCGACCGACAACATTCAAGCGGACACACGCGAGCGGGCGCGCTTCACTTCGCCTACCAACATCGGGGCTTACATCTGGAGCACCCTGACGGCCAGGGACCTGCAGATCATCACCCCCGATGAGGCCCGTGAGCGCATCGCTCAGACCCTGGCGACGCTCGAGGAGATGGAGCGCCACACCTACAGCGGCATGTACTACAACTGGTACGATCCGCTCACCACTGAAAAGCTCACCGTGTGGCCGCCCACGGGCGATCCCGTATATCCCTTCCTGTCGAGCGTGGACAACGGTTGGCTGGCTACTGCGCTGATCATGGTCACCAACACGGTGCCGCAGCTTCGTGACCAGGCACAGGCCATCGTAGACAGCATGGACTTCGGCTTCTACTACGACCCGGCTGCCGGGCTGCTGCGCGGCGGCTTCTGGGACGCGCAACCCCCTGGCTGCTTCATACTCGACAACTACCGCGACAGAGGGCCCGATGTCTACTACACCTGCCACCACTACGGCGCTCTAAACACCGAGCCGCGCATCGCAAGCTACCTGGCCATCGCCAAGGACGGCATACCGGCCACTCACTACTTCAAGATGTGGCGCACCTTCCCCGACACCTGCGACTGGTCGTGGCAGGAGATGAAGCCCGAGGGCGTGACGCGTACCTACCTGGGCGTCGAGGTGTTCGAGGGCCACTACACCTACCGGGGCCTGAACATCGTGCCCAGCTGGGGCGGCAGTATGTTCGAGGCGCTCATGGTGCCGCTGTTCGTGCCGGAAGAGAAATGGGGGCCGCGCAGCTGGGGCATCAACCACCCGCTGTACGTGCAGGCCCAGATCGAGCACGGCATGGAGGAGGCTGAATACGGCTACTGGGGCTTCTCGCCCTCGAATAATCCCGCCGGCGGCTACCGCGAGTACGGAGTCGACCCCATAGGCCTGGAGCCCAATGGCTATGCATCCGATCAGGAGCGAACTCTGGTGGACTACGGCTTCGAGCCGTGCAGGCCCGGGGCCCCTCCTCCCACCTCCTACGGCCAGGGCGTGGTCACTCCCCATGCTTCCTTCCTGGCGCTCGCCTTAGCCGGGGACGAAGCGCTGGCTAACCTTGCAAACCTGCGTGAGGACTTCGACTCCTACGGCTGGGGCGGCTTCTACGATGCCATCAATGTGTCGACCGGGCAGGTGTCACGCTACTACCTGGCCCTTGACCAGGGCATGGTCATGGCGGCGCTGGGTAACGCCCTGCGCGGCGACCGCCTGCAGCACTACTTCACTCGAGGCATGATCGAGGAAGCCATCCGACCCCTGCTGGCGATGGAGGAGTTCACCGCCGGGACTGAGGCCCCGTAGTGACGCCATGTGTATGGTGTAGGGGTCTTCTCGCCTGACGCCCTCCGGCGCTTGGGAAAAAGAGAAGACCAGCAAACGGGCAGGCGCCAGACGCCTGCCCGTTTCTCCCCCAAACCTTTCGCGGCGGGGCAAGTGCGCATGATTGAGATAAGGGACAAACGCTTCATCATTGACGGCGAACCGCGGCTCATCGTCGGCGGAGAGATACATTACTTCCGCTTGAAGCGCGAGGATTGGCAGGACCGCATCGCCAAACTGAAAGCGGCCGGGTGCAACGCCGTCGCCTCGTACATCCCCTGGCTCTGCCACGAGCCCGTCGAGGGGCGGTGCGATCTTGAAGGCAAGACCCGCCCCGAGCTTGACGTCGGTGCTTTCATCGACCTTTGCGAGGAAAACGACCTCTGCTTCTTCGCCCGGCCGGGCCCGTTCGTGATGGCCGAGCTGAAGAACGAGGGATTGCCCTACTGGATCTACACAAAATACCCCGAAATCGTCCCCATAACCTGGGACGGCAAGCCGGCACCGACCAGAACTGTAGACTACCTGGCGCCCGGCTTCCTGCACGAGGTGCGGCGCTGGTACCGGGCCGTCATGCCGGTTATCGCCGCCCGCCTCCAACCGCGGGGCGGCAACGTGATAGCCGTGCAACTTGACAACGAGATCGGGATGCTCTCGTGGATGACTCGCTCCCCCGACCTCACCGACAGCCTGCTTGACGACTTCGCCGCGTATCTCGGTAGGCGCTACGATGACCAGGCCCTCCGCGCACGTTATCCTTTCGTTCTACAGAACGCGCAGATCCGAAACGCCGAGTTCAGGTCGCCCCGGGAGCAATTCGCGCCCCGAGTGCTGCGCGACCTCGGCCACTATATGAGGGACCGTTTTGCCCGTTACGCCGCGGCGCTTCGTAGCTACGCCGAAGAGTTCGGCATTACGGGAGTGCCCCTCGTGATAAACGTTCACGGCACAGAGGCCGGCCGCGGCCTCGACTTCCCGATGGGAATCAGCCAGCTCTATGAGTCTTATGCGCAGGCTCCCGGCTACCTGGCGGGCTCGGACCATTACCTCGGCGACCTGACTACGCGCAACTTCCACGACCTGTACCTGATGAACGCCTTCATGGATGCCATGAATCGCTCGGGCGAGCCGCTGACATCGGTGGAGTTCCAGTGCGAGACTGCACCGCACGGCGGCGGCAACTACTGCAGCCGTCACGACCCGTCAACGCTCGATCTCAAGACGCGCATGTGTCTCGCCCAGGGTAACCGGCTGATAAACTACTACCTGTTCGCCGGCGGTATCAACTACCATCTCGACGAGCCTGCGCACGACGGCAACGACCGGATTTCGTTCACCGGCGAGCGGCACGGGGTCGCCGCCCCGCTGAATCCCGAGGGGAGCCTTACCCAAAGCTATCACACGCTCAGCCGGGTGCTCGAAGGGGTGACGGCCGTGAGCGACAAGCTGGCGGATATGGACGAGGAACATGACGAGCCGGCATTTGCTTTCATCCCCGACTACTACATGACTGAGTGCAGCTACCCGGCGAGCAACAGCATGAGCGCGATTGTGGCTAATCTCGAGGCCAACCGCGGCACTGCTGCGTGGGATAACCTGGCGCGCGCTCTGCTGCTCGCCAACTTTCGCTTCGGCGCGGTGGACATCCAGAACGGGCCGCTCGATCCCCAGACGATACCCGTTCTCGTGCTGGCATCGGCGGGGTACATGGACCGGGATGTACAGCAGAAGATCGTTCACTACCTGACCGGCGGGGGCAGGCTCCTGCTCTACGGAGAAGTGCCGTTTTCCGACATGGAGGGCGCACCGTGCACTGCGCTGGCAGACGCCCTTGGCTTGAAGCAGGCAGGGCACCGCACCGCCTCTCGTTACTACTACCTCTCCGTCTGCACCGAGGGCTGGGCCGCCCCGCACCCCGAGGTGCCGGTGGTGAGAGCACAGACCTTCCAGCCCACCGGCGGCGAGGTCATCATGCGCGTCGTTGACACCAGGGAAGCGTGCGGCCTGGAGGTCGGCGTCGGTCGGGGGAAGGCGGTCCTGATCACCACGCCGTATGACTGCGATATTCCACTGTTCAAGACCGCGCTCGAGAGGCTGGGCGTACGGCCGGCATTCAGCCACGATTGCCCGGACTACGGGATATTCATGACCACAACGGCCTCGCCCAGAGGCTACAGGTTCCTTTACCTGCTCAACCTTGACGGCGTGGAGAAGACGGTACACATTGCTGAGAACGGACTCGATCTGTTCGGCGGGCACCCGATAACCCTGGGCCGCCGGGAAGGAACGACCCTTCCTCTCTCCGTATCCTTCGGCGATGTCCGCGTTCTATACTCCACGGCAGAGATCACCCGCGTTGAGAGCCAGGCCATCGAATTCCGCCTCACCCGGGAGCGCAACGCGCTTGCACTCGAGACCGGCAGAGAGATCCTTGCCGGCGATGACTATACCGTGGAGAGGCAGGGCGACATCACCTTTGTCACTTCGAACAGGCAGACGTCGCGCGAGGGGCGGCTGAAGGTGCGGTGGAGGTAGTTCTTGAGCACTTCTTACAGCGCCGGTTGCAACGTGAGTTGCGGACCTTATTTCCGCATCCTCTGAACCACAACTAGGGGGACACCATGCCAGAGTTCGACAACGGATACGGGCATTTCACGGACGACGGGCGCGAGTACGTGATCACGCGCCCCGATACGCCCATGCCCTGGATCAATGTCATCTCGAACGGCGACTACGGTATGGCAATTTCCGAGGCGGGCAGCGGCTATAGCTGGCGCACGCACGCGAGCCTGAACCGTATCACGCGCTGGGACCAGGACCTGATACGCGACGAGTGGGGCAAGTACATCTACGTGCGAGACGCCGAAAGTGGCGAGTTCTGGTCGGTGGGGAGGCAGCCGTGCGGGCAGGAGTTGGACGAATATCGAGTGCGCCACGGTATGGGCTATACCGTGATCGAGTCGCGGCGGGGAGAGATCGAGTGCCAGGTAACGTACACCGTGCCGCTCGGCGAGCCGTGCGAGCTCTGGTTGGTGAGGCTGCATAACCGGGGGAGCCGGGCGCGGCGGCTCCAGCTCTTCACCTACTTCGAGTGGCTCCTCGGCGCCGCGCCGGACTGGCACCGCGAATTCCACAGGATATTCATCGAAACGGCTTACGACGATGACCACGGGGTCTTGCTGGCTACCAAGGTGCTGTGGGACCTGCCGGGCCAACAGGGGCCGCACTGGAACAGGTCCTGGCCCTACGTGGCCTTCCACAGCGCATCGGTCCTCCCCGTCGGTTTCGATACCGACAAGCGGGCGTTTCTCGGCCGCAACGGGCGCCTGGCCGCGCCGCAGGCTCTGCGAGAGGGTAGCTCGCGCCGCACCGCCGGACGCTGGGGCGACCCGGTAGGCAGCCTCCAGGTGGCGGTGGACCTGGAAGCCGGGGGCACGAGCGAGGTGGTCTTCGTGCTGGGCGCGGCGGACAGCAGCGACCAGGCCCGGGCGCTGGCGCGCAAGTATCGGGAGGCTGCGGCAGGCGAAAGCGCCCTCTCCGAGGTGCGGGAGTTCTGGGCCGATCTGTGCGGCCGGATGTTCGTGGAGACGCCGGACGATGCGCTCAACCTGATGGCCAACGGCTGGCTCCAGTACCAGGCGATCTGCGGCCGTCTCTGGGGTCGCACCGCCTACTACCAGGCGGGCGGGGCCTACGGGTTCCGCGACCAGCTGCAGGACAGCCTTGTGTGGCTCCTGCTCGGAAAACCCGACAAGACCCTCGAGCAGATACGCCTGCACGCCGCCCACCAGTTCCAGGAAGGGATCGTTCTACACTGGTGGCACCCCCTTGCCGAGACGGGGCTGCGCTCCAACTACAGCGACGACCTGCTCTGGCTGCCCTTCGTGGTGCTCCGTTATATCGAGGAGACCGGAGAGACCGTCTGCCTTGACGAGGTAATCCCCTTCTACGACGAGGGGTCTGCCAGTTTGCGCGAGCACTGCATGCGCGCCTTCGAGGTGGCCCTCGGCAGGCGCAGCGAGCGCGGGCTGCCCCTGATCCTCGAAGGCGACTGGAACGATGGGTTGAATGCTGTGGGGGCGGGGGGCAAAGGCGAGAGCGTCTGGATGGCGCACTTCCTTTACGGACTGCTGCGCGACTGGGCGGCCCTGCCCGCCACCGAGGAGAGCACCAGGCAGCGGTTCGAGGCGGAGGCCGACGCGCTGCGGCGGGCCACCAACGAGCACGCCTGGGACGGCGCGTGGTACTGGCGGGCCACCACCGACTCGGGTAAGCTGCTCGGCTCGTCTCAGTCGCCCGAGGGGCAGATTTTCCTGAACGCCCAGACGTGGTCGGTGCTGAGCGGCCTTGCGCCGGATGACCGGGCAAAGCAGGCGATGGCCTCTGCTCGCGAGCGGCTGTACACCCGGTATGGTGCGCTCCTTCTGGAGCCTGCATACCAGGTGCCTGACGCCGATGTCGGCTACCTCAGCCGGTACGCGCCCGGCACCCGCGAGAACGGCGGGGTGTACGTGCACGCCTCGTGCTGGGCCGTGCTCGCGGAGCGCCGGATGAACGGGGCGGAGTCGGCGTACCGGCTCTGGCGCACCTTCTGTCCCCCGCTGCGAGGCGAGCAGCCCGACCGGTACATGGCGGAGCCGTATGTGATGCCGGGCAACGTGGACGGGCCGCTTTCTGAGATGCCCGGCCGGGGTGGATGGACCTGGTACACGGGATCAGGGCAGTGGTACTTGCGCTGCCTCGTCGAAGGCGTGCTCGGAGTCAGGGCCGAGATCGGGGGCCTGCGGGTTGATCGCGATCTACCGGCCGACTGGCAAAGCTTCCGCATGGTGCGCCGGTTCCGGGGGGCAACCTACGATATCAGCGTGCGCCGCGCCGGTGCCGAGCAGCCGGTTTGCAAGGTCGATGGCAAACCGTGGGACGGTGAGCTGCTCCCGCTTGCCGATCCGGGAAGCACCCAACGCGTAGAGATCCTTGTCTGAAGATCTCGGGGCCGGCTGAGCGGAACACGACCCTATGCAACAAACATGGCGCACAAATGCGCTCCTCATCCGATGTGCTAAGTTGTCTCAGGCCCAACTGAAAGTTATGCGCTCTCCCCACCTTCCAACCCTATGCCTGACACCCCTCGATTCGGCTTACTTTGTGAGAAGCCAATCTTGAACCTCCCTGTCAGTGATGCGCCAGCACTCACCCGCCTGCATCGGCCAGCTCGCGACCTGTTCCTGCTCGAACTGCTCGTATAAGCGCTGCTCCGGTTCCCGGCCCAATACGGACCAGAGCAGCGATCGTGCAAGGTCAGTACGTCTGGAGCCGGGGTTGCCCCAGTCAAACTCGCCGGGTGTATGCCGAACGCGATCGATGAGCCGCCGCACGTATGCCAGTGAACCCGACAGGTCCTCCTCGTAAATATCTACGTAGCCCGGCACGGGATACCGCCGGTACTGGTAACCATAACCGACGTATACTTTACCCATCACCCGCCTCCTCGATGTGCTGGGTTGTATATACTTCCTGGCTGCGTATGTTCATGTCCCTCGCGGCCAATTTCACGCGCACTTCGTGCCTGTTCCTGTCGTCCACGAGCGGCACCTTGCAGTCGGGCAGAGGCGAGCCGTCCAGTTCCAGGGCGACAACCTCGCGCGCAGCCCCGGATTCCGCTTCCACGCTGATATGGTAATGGCTGTCCCTGAACCTCAAGGTCATGCTGTAGCCCGGCCAGTGTGAGGGTATGCACGGCTCGACCGTAAAGTGGTCGCCGTGCAGCTTCAGGCCGAGTATATACTCGACCCCCAGGCGGTAGAACCAGCTGGCCGAGCCTGTGTACCAGGTCCACCCGCCGCGCCCCGTGTGCTGCGGGTGCGAGTATACATCGGCGGCTATGACGTAAGGCTCCACTTTGTAGCGCCCCAGGTCGTCCGGCGTGCGGGAATGGTTCAGGGGGTTGAGCATCTCGAACAGGCGGTAAGCGCCATCGCTGTCGCCCACCAGCACGCGGGCGATAGCCGTCCAGATCGCAGCATGCGTATACTGCCCGCCGTTCTCGCGCACTCCCGGCAGGTAGCCTTTGATGTAGCCGGGATCATGGGGGGTCTGGTCAAACGGGGGTGTAAGTAGCAGGATGAGCCCCTCCCGCTCCAGCACCAACTGTTCCTCGACCGATTGCATGGCCTTCGCCGCCCGCTTCTTCTCGGCGGCACCTGATATCACGCCCCAACTCTGCGCGATAGAGTCGATCCTGCATTCCTCACTCTGCGCCGAACCCAGCGGCACGCCGCTGTCGTAGAAAGCGCGCAAGTACCACTCGCCATCCCACCCCTGGCTCTCCAGCGCGCCCTTGAGCCTCTTCATCTCGGCGCGTAGCTCGCGAGCGCGGTCCTCGTCTCCGCGCATCTCGCACACGGGAGCAAAGCTGTCCAGCACCGCGTAGAGGAACCAGCCAAGCCAGACGCTCTCCCCTTTGCCCTCGATGCCGACCCGGTTCATGCCGTCGTTCCAATCGCCCGCGCCCATAAGCGGCAAGCCGTGCGCGCCCGCGGTGGTGCCCTTCTCAATCGCCCGCAGGCAATGTTCGTACAGGGTGCCCACGTCATCCGATACGATGGGTGTACTGTACATGTCCTCCTGATCGGGGGCCAGAAGCGGCGCCTGCAGGAAGGGACTCTGCTCGTCGAGTATCCCCGTATCGCCCGTGGCCGCGATGTAGTATGCGGTGACAAACGGGAGCCACAGCAGGTCGTCGGAGAATCGGGTGCGCACGCCGCGCCCGGTCGGCGGGTGCCACCAGTGCTGCACGTCTCCTTCGATGAACTGCCGCTCGGCGCACCG
>DASTEB010000093.1:0-5270 GCA_035710025.1 Chloroflexia bacterium | reverse complement strand
GCAGCAGGTCGAGGTTACGGGACCGCGTATGCGCTACCAAACGACTCACGGCAAGCCTATCATGTCGGGCTACCTTGCCCGCCGCTACGACAGCCCCATCATCGACTTCTGCTCGCCATTCTGGGGCTTCATCTCGCCCATAGACGTGCCCACGGAGGGCGAGGACATAGCCTCGCCCCTCGTTGCGTCGCGCCCGCTCGACGTGCTCGCCTTCTACGATATCGACTACGTCGCGCTGTACAGCCGCACGGGCAGTCCGCGCGGCGTATTGGTGGACGCGGATCTTTACGCCGCACACGAGGCCATGCTGGAGGAGATCGCGCCGGGCGCACCACTGTACGAGGATGACTACGTGCGCGTCGAGCAGGTGCGCGAGCACAGCCTGGACGGTGCGCCCGCCTCGTTCCACGTCGGGCGAAGCTGGTATCCGGTCGAGCAAGTGGAGGGCGAGCCGATGCGTTGGCTGAGGGACGGCAGCGGCACGATGTGCGTGTTCGCGCCCCGCGCCGTTACGGGCGCGCTCGTGATGGACACCGCGTCGTTTGCCACGGCACGCACTTTGCACGTATCGGTTGACGGGCGTGAAGTCTACTCGGGCACCGTGCAGGCAGGAGGGTTCGGCACCGTCAGCACAGGGCCGGTGGACTGGCAGCCGGGCGTGACCGAGGTCACGATCACGGCCGGAGGGGAGGGCGTGACACCGAGGTCGCTCGACCCGAATTCGCCCGACGAAAGGCTCCTTACCGTGGGATTCAAGCGCGTACGGCTTGATTCTCAAGCGCGATGATAGTATAATAAGGATACAATTCGCGCACGCTTCAAAAGTGGGAGCCCCCCACTTTTTTTGTCGTATGAAATGGGTTCGGGAGGCAGGCGGCGCGGCCCCGCGGGGTTGCGAGCGGAGGCAACGGCACACGCAGCCGCAGGCGGCACCCGGGCCCGGCGAAAATTGGAGAGGAGCAAATCCGAAATGAAGAGTGACCTGTACGCAGCCATAAACCAGATAGCCGCGGAACGCAACATCCCGCGCGAAGCCATCCTTAGAGGCATCGAAGACGCTATCATCACGGCGTACCGGCGCATCTCGGGCACCGACCAGAACGTGGCCGTCAAGCTCGACTTGCAGTCGGGTGATGCGCGCGTGTTCGAGCGCCGCGTAGTGGTCGAGGACGTCGAGGACCCCGCGCTTGAAGTGTCGCTCGACGAGGCCCATATCACCAATCCAGATGCCCAGGTGGGCGACATGCTCGAGAAAGAGACCACCCCCGCCGACTTCGGGCGCATCGCCGCGCAGACCGCCAAGCAGGTGGTTATGCAGCGCATCCGCGAGGCCGAGCGCGACCGCGTGTTCGGTGAGTTCAGTGACCGCGAAGGCGATATCGTACTGGCCAACATCCAGCGCCAGGACCAGAACGGCAATTGGATCCTGGAGGTGGGCCGGGCCGAGGCGATTCTACCGCCCAACCACCAGGTACGCACCGAACGCTACCGCTCGGGCAACCGCATGAGAGTGCTCCTCCTCGAAGTGCAGAAGAACCCCAAAGGCCCCCAGCTCCTCGTCTCCCGTGCCGACCGCGCTTTCCTACGCCGCCTGTTCGAGCTGGAGGTGCCCGAGATACACTCGGGCGCGGTCGAGATCAAGAGCATCGCCCGCGAGGCGGGCATGCGCTCCAAGGTGGCCGTGGCCGCCCGCCAGGCCAACGTCGACCCGGTCGGGTCGTGCGTGGGCATGAAGGGCCAGCGCATCCAGAAGATCGTGGACGAGCTTGGCGGCGAGAAGATAGACGTCGTGCTGTGGGACCCCGACATGTCGATGTACATCGCGAACGCCCTATCGCCCGCCCAGGTGCTCTCGGTTGACCTGGACGACGACAACAAGACCGCATCGGTCGTCGTGCCTGAGAAGATGTTGTCGCTGGCCATCGGCAAGGAAGGGCAGAACGCCCGCCTCGCCGCCAAGCTGACCGGCTGGCGCATCGACATCCGCTCGGCCGCCGGGCCTCCCGTTGAGGAAGGCGACATCGAGGGCATGGACGAGGACGAGCTTGCTCGCCGCGCCGCCGCCGCCCTGCGGGCCGAAGTGGCCGACGGCAACGGCTACGACGCGGACGCGGCCTCGGGCGAGCTTGAGGGCGTGAAGGAGGAGCGGCGCAAGGTGCGCGCTAACAACACGGTCGTGTACCAGAACGCCACCTACGGCCCTCTGCCCGAGCAGATGGCGGGCGAGACCGTGCGCCTGCGGGCCAACAACGGCCAGATCGAGATCAGGTCCGACTCGGGCCGCGTGCTGGCCACCTACCCTGTGCAGGAAGCCGCAGAGGAGGCCGAAGAGGCCGCGGCCGTGGCGGCCGGCGCGGAGGAAGAGGAATAGTAACCGTAAAGGCACACATGGCAGCGAAAGCGAACAAGCAAAAGCAACAGCAGCGGCCCAGGCACGTGCCCCAGCGCACTTGCGTGGCCTGCCGGACGACCGGCGCCAAGCGCGGGCTGGTGCGCGTGGTTCGCTCGGCCGAGGGCACCGTCGAGGTTGACGAGACGGGCAAGAAGCCGGGACGCGGCGCATACCTGTGCCGCACCAGCGAGTGCTGGGACAAGGCCCTCAAGGGCAAGGTGCTGGAATACGCTCTCAAGACGGCCATCACGGCCGAGGACAAAACTGCGCTCCAGGCTTACGCAGCAACGCTGGAAGCGCAAGACGACGACACACCAGAGGGAGCGTCAAATATCGTAAGCAGCAAAGAGGTTAGTGTTAGCGAATAGCAAGAGTAGACCGGGAGCCGGGGCTTCGGGCGCGACGCCGCCTGGACCGCCGCACAGGCGACCGGGGCTTGATTGGAGGTCAGGATGCCGAAGAAAATTGACTATGTAGTAATGCCCCCGCGCAATCTGGACGATTCAGAGTTCCAGGACGGGGCCACAGAAGAAGAGAGCGCGGCGGGGCGAGGGCCCAAGGCACCGGGAAGGCGCGGCCCCGGTGGTCCCCCACGGCCGGGCGGCCCCGGCGGTAGGCCCGGCGGGGGCTATCGCGGCCCCAACCGCGGCGGCTTCAACCGTGGAGGCGGCGGGCGCGGTCGCGGCGGCGGCAATGGACGCGGCGCGCTGGGCGGCGGCGCTGCAGGTGCGGCGGGGCGCCAGGGCGGCCGTGGGTTCGGCGCCGGGCGCGGCCTGGGCATCGCACCGCCCACCCCCAAGGTAGCCATCCCTCCATTCCTGACCGTCAAGGAGCTTGCCGATCTGCTCGACATGAATCCGGCCAAGGTCATCATGGAGCTGCTGAAGCACAACGTGCGCGCCACCATCAACCAGCAGATCGACTATGAGACCGCGGCCATCGTGGCCATCGGCCTCAGCTTCGAGGTGGAGGAGGCCAAACCCGAGATCGAGGAAGACCTGGGCGAGGTTCTAGTTGCCGAGCAGGAAGCCGCCGATACGGGCAGGCAGGTCACCCGCCCGCCCGTGGTGACCATCATGGGCCACGTAGACCACGGCAAGACCAAGCTGCTCGACGCTGTCCGCTCGGCCAACGTCGTGGCGACCGAGGCAGGCGGCATCACTCAGCACATCGGCGCGTACCAGGTGGAGCTGCAGGGCAAGAAGATCACCTTCCTCGACACCCCGGGCCACGAGGCATTCACAGCCATGCGCGCCCGCGGCGCCCAGGTGACCGCCATCGTCGTGCTCGTGGTAGCGGCCGACGACGGCGTGATGCCCCAGACGCTCGAGGCGCTTTCTCACGCCAAGGCGGCGGGCGTGCCGATCATCGTGGCCATCAACAAGATGGACAAGGAAGAGGCCAACCCCGACCTTGTGATGACCCAGCTTTCCGAGCAGGGGCTTGTGCCCACCGCATGGGGCGGCGACACCGAGTTCATCAAGGTGTCGGCCCGCACGCATATGGGCATCCAGGACTTGCTGGAGACTATCCTGCTCGTGGCCGAGATCGGCGAGCTCAAAGCCAGCCCTCAGCGCGTGGCTACAGGCACCATCGTCGAGGCCGAGATGGACAAGCACCGCGGCCCTATCGCTACGGTACTGATCCAGAACGGCACCCTCAACCTGCGCGACTACGTGGTGGCCGGGGCGACCTGGGGTCGCGTCAAGGCAATGCAGGACGACAAGGGGCGCAAGCTGCGCAAGGCCGAGCCTTCCACCCCGGCAGAGATCCTGGGCCTGACGGCAGTGCCGCAGGCGGGCGACACGCTGCTGGTCGTGCCCGACGAGACGACCGCAAAGGAGATCGCCGACCAGCGCGCACGCATGCGCCGCGTGGAGGAGGCCGCCCAGAGCATCAAGTCGGTCAACCTGGAAGACCTGTTCGCCCAGGTGCAGGCCGGCAAGGTCAAGGAGCTTCGCCTGATCCTCAAGGCCGACGTGCAAGGCTCGCTCGAGGCAATTACGCAGACGCTCGGGAAGCTGTCCACCGACGAGGTGAAGGTGCTCATCGTGCACCGCGCCACGGGCGGTATCACCGAGTCTGACGTGACGCTGGCCGTGGCGTCGGGCGCGATCATCGTCGGCTTCAACGTGCGGCCTGACCCGGTCGCCAAGCGAGCCGCCGAGAAGAACCGGGTGGATATCCGCTTCTACGACATCATCTACAAGCTGTCCGAGGACATCGAGCTGGCCATGAAGGGTATGCTCGACCCGACGTTCCATGACGTGACCGACGGCTATGCCGAGGTACGCGCCGTGTTCCGTCTGCCGAAGAACGAGCAGGCCGCCGGTTTGATGGTGACCGAGGGCAAGATCACTCGCAATTCGCAGGTGCGCGTGCTGCGCGGCGGGGCCGTTATCTACGACGGCACCATCTCGTCGCTCAAGCGCTTCAAGGACGACGTGCGCGAGGTCGCGGCGGGCTACGAGTGCGGCATCGGCCTGGAAGGGTTCAACGACTTCCAGGAGGGTGACACGCTCGAGTTCTACCGCAAGGAACAGGTAGCCGCGAAGTAGGAATTCGAGAGCCGGGGCTTCAGGGTATAATCACGATCGCCCCGAAGCCCCGGCCTCCCGATTCTCACCCACAAGCATAACCACATGCCTACACGACGACAGATACAGGTTGCCGAAGAGATACAGCAGATCATCTCGGTCCTGCTCCAGCGCGAGCTGAAAGACCCCGGCATCGGCTTCGTGTCGATCACCCAGGTGGACGTGACGCAGGACCTCAAATATGCGCGCGTGCACGTATCGGTCATGGGCAGCGAGGATGAGAAGCGCGACACCATGGCCGCGCTCGAGCGGGCGCGCGGCTTCATCCGCCGCGAGATCGC
>DASTEB010000092.1:0-5576 GCA_035710025.1 Chloroflexia bacterium | reverse complement strand
CCTCGTCCGGGACGGCGAAGTACTCGGCCAGCAGCTCGACCATCTGCCGCGAGGGGCGGCGGCTGCCCACCTCGATCTTCTGGATGGCCCACGGCGAGCATCCGATGCGGTCGGCAAGCTCCTCCTGGGTCAGGTCGCGCGTCTTGCGCTGCTGCCTGAGCCACTGGCCGAAGGTTAGCGGCATGGTATCTTGCATCTCGCGCTTCCCCGGTGCTTGCACCTGGATGATTGTCACGCGCACTCGGTGCGGCCCCGCGCCGGACCCCACTATGGGGTGGCCTGTGCAGAATGTGCAGGTTGTGTAGGCTTTTGTGCAGTTTGTTGTAGCGCCCATTATACCGCGCGCTCCGCTTTAATGGAGCAGGCCACACCGCCCGTTCGCCGTAGGGCCCCGGCGAACCGGCTGGAACACGGAAGCGGGAGCAACGATGGCGGCATCCGCCTGGTCCCGCTTCAAGGCCGAAACCGTGACAACTATCAAACACGACACCGGCAGAAACGGCAACTGTGCCGAACCTTGCCGGACAAGAAAGGAGAAAAACTATGAAGAACCGTTACATGTTCCTCGCAGCCGCTATTTTCTTAGCGGCAGCAACCCTCCCGGGCGCGCCGACAAAGGCGGGCGCGGCCGGTGAGATTGATATGGCAGCCATCCGAGCCGCCACGAGCCGGTTTCACCAGGTGGAGGTGGCTATGGAGGCGGGATACGAGACGTTCCTGGACTGCTTCTACCGGCCGGGCGTAGGCGGCATGGGTTACCACTACGTCAACTTTGACCTGCTCGACCTCGAGCTCGATCCGACGACCCCCGAGGCGATGGTGTACCCGCCCGGCCCCGACGGGCAACTGCAGCTTGGCGCCGTGGAGTACCTGGTGCCGATCGCCCTGTGGGACCAGCAGTACAGCGGCCCGCCCGTACTGTTCGGGCAGACGTTCGACCGCAACGAGTCGCTTGGAGTGTATGCTTTGCACGCCTGGGTGTGGAAGAACAACCCCAGCGGCATGTTCGCGGGATATAACCCAACGGTCTCCTGCAGCCGTTAGCGTCTGCAGGGCGATCACCCGACCAACTCACTACAACAAAGGAGACGCAAACAGAATGGCACTTTACATGGACGTTCACAACCTGCCGGGCGCGACCAGCCAGGCAGTAGCCGAAGCCCATATCAAGGACCTGCAGGCGCAGAACAGACACGGCGTTAGCTATCTACGCTACTGGGTGAACGAAGCAGAGGGCAAGGTCTTTTGCCTGGTCGAGGCACCCAGTGCCGAGGCGGCAAACACTGTACACAGGGAAGCGCACGGCCTCGTGGCCGACGAGATCTACGAGGTCGCAGAAGGGTCGTAGAGACAACGGCGAACAAGACGAGAACCTCCTTCCGCAAGGACGGGGGTTTTCTCTTGTGTGCGAGGGAAAGCGAGGCGCGGCGCCTGCATCATACTGGCCGGCTGGCCGTTGTTTCGGCGGGGGCGATTGTCGTATGATAGTCTGTAATGCTTTCGTAATCTCTGTTCCGGCCGGGTAAAGTCTGCCGTCTATACTCGGGGGGCCGGCGCTCGCCCTCGGTGTGACCCTACCGCGCACCGTGCCACGGCAACCACATACATCCGCAGCACCGTATCATCGTCGCAAAGGACACGGATCATGAACAGGCGCAATTGGGCAGTACTTATCGTGGCCGGCATCGCATTGCTGGCCGTGGGGGCGTTCGCTGTTGGTGCGGCGGCGTCCTCTGTTCGCGTTAACAGCCCCGCGTACGCTGCGGTGAGCGCAAGCAACTCGCTCGCGGCTTACCAGGGCGGCTCGTGCATAAGCTATGACGTGATCACCTCGACGGGCACCATCGTGCCGGGCACGGTGGACATCGGCAATCACTGCGACCACTGCATGACGCAGATAGACCTGCCATTCCCCTTCCAGCTTTACGACCAGGTATTCACGCAGGCAAACGTTTCGTCCAACGGCAACGTGCAGTTCCTCAGCAACAACCACGCTTCGGTCTTTGGCTGCCTGCCGACTAACTGGTTAGATTATGCAATCTCGCCCTACTGGAACGACCTGAACACCTACGGGGCGAACGGCGAGGCGGGCATATTCACCGCCGTAACGGGCACGGCGCCCAACCGCACCTTCCACATAGAGTGGCGGGCGTGCATCACAGGCGCCCCCGGAGTGCCCTGCAGCAGCGTCACCACCAACTTCGAGGTGAACCTGCACGAGGGGCAGGGCGCATTCGACGTGGTGTACGGCCCCGTGGCGCAAGCGTTCCGCAGCACGGTAGGCGTGCAGCGTGCCAACGGTGCGGGCGGCCAGTACACCGTGTATTCATGCAACGGCATATACGCCCCCATTAACCAGGGGCTTAAGCTGACCTTCGACCCGCAGCCCGCGCCGTGCGCCACCGGCACGACCACGCCCACGGCAACCAACACCCCCTTCACCCCCGAGACCGCCACGCCCACCGTGACCGGCACCCCGCCCACCGCGACCCCCGTCACCTGCGGTGTCGGCACGCCGGGGCCGTGGCACGCCGCCACCTCGACCCCCACGCCCCGGGCGCGCTACCGGGCCGGCAGCGCCACCGACGGGCGCTACGTGTACGTTTACGGCGGGGGCGGCGGCACACAGCTGAACGAGCGGTTCGCCGACGCGTGGCGCTGGGACCCCCTGACCGAGACGTGGCTGATGATGGCCAACATGCCCTCGGCCAGGCAAAACATCCAGGGCGCGTACTGGAACGGCAAGATCTACGTACCGGGCGGCTACAGCGCCGACAACCAGTACATGTCCGAGAACGCTATCTACGATATAGCGACCAACACCTGGTCACTCGGCGCGCCGATGCCCGAGCCGCGGAATTCTTCCACGGTCGCGCACGACGGCAAGATCTACGTCATCGGCGGGCAGGGGCCTTCGGGCGTGACATCGAGCGTGCTGGTGTACGATATCGCCACCGACTCGTGGAGCAACGGCACGCCGCTGCCCATCGCCGTGGCCTACGGCCGCGCGCTCACCGTGGGCAACCATATCTACCACGTGGGCGGCATGTCCGGGTTCTCCACGACGGGCGCCTCCTACCGCTATGACGTGGTCGCGGGCATCTGGGACCAGATTGCTTCGCTGCGCACGAGCCGCACCAACCACGAGCTGATGTCGGACGGGGCGCGCGTGTACGCCATAAACGGTGGCACTGGCACCCAGCCGTGGGTGGGGGTGCCGCTGGAGCAGAGCGTCGAGGTGTACGATATCGCGGCCAACACCTGGAACTACAGCAGCAGCCGTGTGGTCGAGAGCGTGTCGTCCTCGGTGGGCGCCATGGTGGGCGGCAAGATGATGATCTTCGGGGGCATAGACGGCTACATCCTGTACAACATGACGCAGGTGGCCGAAGTGAGCCAGGGTCAATGCCCGCCGACCGCCACGCCCGCCACCCGCACGCCCACGCGCACGGCCACCGTCACCCGCACCCCCACATCTACGAGAACCCCTACCGTGACAGGCACGCCGCCCACGGCCACCAGGACGCCCAGCCGCACCCCGACGGTGACGGGCACTCCCCCGACCGCCACTGCGACGCTCGCCGCGACGCTAACCGGCACTCCCACCGCGACAGCCACGCCCGGGCAAGCCACTGCTACCTCTGTGAGCGAGACCGCCACGCCCACGGCGACAGGCACGCCCACGGCGACCCCAACGCCGCTGGCAGGGTGTACCATCCAGTTCAGCGACGTGCAGCCGGGCAGCGCCTTCTACATGTACGTGCGGTGCCTGGCGTGTACCGGCATCCTGTCGGGCTACGCCGACGGCACCTTCCGGCCGGAGCTTTCGCTAACGCGGGGGCAGCTTGCCAAGATAGTGTCGAACGCCTCGGGCTTCTCCGAGCCTCCGTTCGGGCAGGCGTTCGAGGACGTGCCGCTGGACCACCCCTTCTACCCCTACATCTGGCGCATCGCCTCGCGCGGTATTATCCAGGGCTACCCGTGCGGCGGGCCGGACGAACCGTGCGGCGCGGGCAACCTGCCCTACTTCCGCCCGGGAGCCACCGCCAGCCGCGGACAGCTTTCGAAGATCGTAGCGATGTCGGCCAACATGGACGTGCCGCGCGCCGGGCAGATGTTCGAGGACGTGCAGCCGGGCACCACCTTCTACATGTACGTCGAGGCGCTCGGACAGCATTACGTCATGAGCGGCTACCCGTGCGGCGGGCCGGGCGAGCCTTGCGGTCAGTACAACCTGCCCTACTTCCGGGTGGGCAACAACGTGACGCGAGGCCAGGCGGCCAAGATCGTGAGCAACACCTTCTTCCCCAACTGCACGGCCCCCTGACGCATCCGTACGAAAAGCATGCCCCCGGGTCTAGTACCGGGGGCATCTTGTTGTTCTCAAAGCATTGGGCACTCACAGATCGTCAGAGGTCACAGTTCGCTTCTTGCCATTCCCGCGTTACGGCGGCAGGTCGGGTGTAAGCGGGACGTGGCAGAACCGGCGCAGTCCCTAATCCCAACGGGTGACGTATTAGAGGACGGGTGGGACTTAATGGCCTGCCCGGGACCTGGCATTTCGCTTGCTAATTTAGTAGTATAAGAGCGCGCGAACGAAGGCTGTAACCGTCCGCCGAATAATCGGATGTACGGTCCTCCGCGCTCATGCACCTATAACAATTCAGGAAGAGAGGCAATCCAACGATGGATGCATCGTCGTCGCGTGGTGAGGGCACAAAGTGGTGCCCGAAGGTGTACTACCCGGCCCACGCGGACCTTTACCTCGGCACGCACACACCGCTTTACCTCAACTGGATCATAGAGGATAGTGACGGTAGCCTCTACATGGCGCCGGCGGAAGAGGCGGGTTGGCTGAAGCGCCAGCCCTACGAAGGACCGGTCGACAAGCTCAGGCCGGTCGAGCCGCGCAGAGCAAGGGCAGTAGCTGAGCTTTTGCGAGTGCGGTTGTCGCCCGTAGTACAGCGCGGGGAGATAATCTACCCGCACCCTACCGTACTTGGAGCTTAGACACAGCAGTCCGGACAAAGCTGCCGGCAGCACAATAGAATCAAGAAGGGCAGGTCCCGCCATGGGCCTGCCCTTTCGCGTGGTCAGGGAACGGGGATAGGCGTGTCGGCGGGCTGCGGTTCAGGCGTAACCTGCGGTACAGATTCGGGCTCAGGCTCCGGTGTCGGAGTGGGCGTGACCGTCGGCAGCGTCGGGTCGATGCCCGGCGGGAACGTCGGGAGGGGCGTGGGGGTAGCAGTGGCCGTCGGCGTAGGCCAGAACTCAGGCGTGGGGGAGGGCGTCACCCAGGGCAGCGGGTCGGCCAGCCTCACCGCCTCGGCGATCATGGCGGCGTACAGGCGGCGGCCCTCGGGCTGCAAGTGCACACCGTCTTTGGAGAATAGCTCTGGCCGCTTGTCGGTGGCCGCGTACCAGTCCACCAGCATCGTGTTGGGGTAGCGCGCCACTCCCTCGGTGATGACCTTGTTGTTCGGCGTTTCCCAGGCCCGGGGCACCTTCACATTGAGGAAGATAACCCGGGGCACGTTCGCCAGCGGGCGCATCATCTGGTCGAACTGCTTTGCGGT
>DASTEB010000091.1:0-4351 GCA_035710025.1 Chloroflexia bacterium | reverse complement strand
ACGCGGTCCAGACGGTAAAACGCTGGTCAAAACGGCGGCGTATGGCCCGGACCTCCCGAGTAAATCCGAGCGCTAATACAGTACGCCGGGCCACCTCCCGCCCTACCCCTTCCACGTCGCCCGCAGCACCCGCACCCAATTCTCGTGCGTGATCTTGCGCAGCGCGGCGTCGTCGTAGCCGTGCTCCTGCAGCGCGGCCACCACCTTCCGCAGCCCCGACACGTCGCCTATGTGTGAGGACACCGTCGCCCCGTCGAAGTCGGAGCCGAGGCCCACGCGGTCTATTCCGATGCGTCCTGCTATGTAGTCCAGGTGGCGCACTATCTCCTCGATCGGCGTGTCTGGCTCGGGGCGGCCGTCGGCGCGCAGGTCGCGCACGTTGAAGTTCACCCCGATCATCCCGTCCGACTCGCCTACCGCGTCGATCTGCTTATCGGTGATGTTGCGCGTCGAGGGGCACAGCGCGTGCGCGGCGGTGTGCGTCACCACCAGCGGCGCGTCGGTTATCCCGGCCACATCCCAGAACCCGCGCTCGCTCAGGTGCGCCAGGTCGAGCATGATTCCCAGGCTGTTGCACTCGCGCACTAGCGCCTTGCCCGCGTCGGTCAGGCCCGGCCCGGTATCGGGGCTGCTCGGGAAGCGGAACGGCACCCCGTGGCCGAAGGCATTGGGCCTGCTCCACACGATGCCCACCGAGCGCAGCCCCGCCTCGTACAGCACGTACAGCGCGTTCAGGTTCGTGTCGAGCGGGTCGGCCCCCTCGATGTGGAACACCGCGGCTATGGTGCCGTCGCGCAGGCACTCGGCCAGCTCGTCCGCCGTACGCACCACCTTCAGCCGCCCTCCCGACTCTCGCTCGATGCGGAACAGCACGCCCGCGATGGACAGCGCAGTGCTCTGCGCGTACGCCATCTCCAGTTCGGGCACCATTGGCGCTTCGTAGCCGTCCTCCCGGTACACCGGCTGGTACTCCGGTATCTTACGCCCCTCGGGGTCGTTGGGCACGTACACGGCGAAGAACCCGCCGCCGAACCCGCCCTCGATGGCGCGGGGCAGGTCTATGTGCCCCCGCTCCGACCGCTCGAAGAAGGTGCGCCCGCCGCCAGACTCGGGATAGTACATATCGAACAGCACGTCGTTGTGCCCATCGAATACGGGGTAGCGGTTGTCGCTTGTCATGGGGATTGCCTTTCTGGTGGTGCTTTACATCATGTCAAGCGGGCCGGAGGGCGCTCGCGGGGGCTTGTGGGTGTTGAGGTAGCTCTGCAGGATCACCGCCGCGGCCACCGCGTCGATCTGCTCACGCACCTTGCGCAGCGGCACCCCCGCGTCCTCCAGGATGCGGTGCGCCTCGACCGTGGTGAGCCGCTCGTCGCAGTACTCCACCGGCAGGCCCGACACCTCGGCCAGCTTCTCGCCGAACTTGTGCGCCCGCCCCGACATCACGCCCGCGTCGCCGCTCATGTGCAGCGGGTCGCCTATCACCACGATCTCGGCCTCAAGCTCCCGCGCTATCTCGACCACGCGATCCACGTCCACGTTCAGCGACACCGACCGCAGCGTCTCGACCGGGCGCGCGATCATGCCCAGCGGGTCGCTCACCGCCACGCCGATCCGCCGCTTGCCTATGTCAAGCCCGAGTGCGCGCATACGACTCTATTCTACTCCGGGCTGCCAAGGCACCCGCATTGATGTATGATTATAGTGAACGTGCGCCACCAGCAGGAGGACCACTGATGGACCTCAGTATGGCCAACAGCATAGCTTTTCTCATTCTGGCTGCGATTCTAGCGACGCTGGTATATTTTCATCTGAGAGATAGGGCGGTGAATGCTATGAAACGAGTGGCTGCCATTCTCGGACTAGTTATCTTTGCAGTTGCCGTGGGGCTGGCTCTAATCAGTGCTGTTCGGAACAGCCTCGCAGACAGGGGCAATGGCGACAATGCTAGCGTGACTGTTGTAAGTGCTGTGAGCGATACATCTGTGACCAAATCTGAACCTGCGCCTCAGCCTATACCTACTCAGCTTGGGTGGGAGACTGTGACTAACATACCCCTGTACCCTGGTGCGGAGTGGGTGCACGAGATCCTTGAACCGTCACTCATAAGCCGCTACGTAGGGTATCTGTTATCAGATCCGGAAGAGAGGGTAAAACCCTGGTACAGAGACTATTTGCTCAGGCACGGGTGGACCATTGACGGCGTGGAATACGTTAATAGTTACAGATGGGTTGACAAGGATGGACCTACGCCATGGGGCCTCTCCCTAAGAGTAGAGACAATAGAACGAGAGGTTGGTGGAACTGAAGTAAAGCTTGATATATTTCGCTGGCCTAACGTGGACAAGATACCTTTGTACCCGGGCGCACAGCAGGTAGAAGTGAAGTCGGTGCCTCCTCCAAAGGGAGATGAAGGCGAGATGCAAGTACGTGTAACGACATACGTCACAGAAGCCAGCCCTGACGAAGTAGAGAGTCACTACAAGCCCATACTCGAAGAACACACATGGCAGTTGGACGAGAAGTCACAGGCATCGATAGACCAGGCGCTCGGTATCGTTTACCACCACTGGTACGGGACTATGGGTGGCCCCGAAGGTGCAAACCTGTACATACTTGCTCAGCCTCAGGCCGGTGGGCTTACGAAGGTTGAGATGCGAGTTGAAGTCTTCAATTATGGGTACGAAGTTTACGTTCCTTGAGAGCACAAACCCGCTGGTAGTTGCTCAGCCTGAGGCTGATAGGCGTACGAAGTTTCAAATGCGGGTCGATGAGTTCGATAGTCCATGCCATCCCTAGCAACCGTATTGCTGTGTAGGAAGGGTTGGTTTACGTGAGGCAGGAGTTGGTCTAGCACTCTCCCAACGGCCAGCAGCGCATCATAGCCGACCACGCGCGTAGCACTACCCTTGTAGCGGGCACCTCTAGTCATGTCAGGTGTTGCAGCGTCAGTACCATAAGTTCTGTGGGGAAGACCGCTCTGGAACAGTCCCTCATCGAAGGTCGAAGCCTACCCACCGTATCCCCTCAACCGCCGCGAAGCGCCGTGCCATCACCCGCATCGCCTGCTCGTTGTCGTCCACCAGCACGAACCGCCTGCCCGACTCCATGCACGCCTGCCCGGTCGTGCCGCTGCCCGCGAAGAAGTCCAGCACCACGTCGCCGGGGTTGGACGATGCTAGCACGATGCGCCGCAGCACCCCCAGCGGCTTCTGCGTAGGGTAGCCGGTCTTCTCGCGGCTGTTGGTCGGCACGATCGTGTGGAACCACGTGTCGGTGGGCCGCTTGCCCCGCGCCGCCTTCTCCGGCCCCACAAGCCCCGGCGCCATGTAGGGGATGCGGTCCACGGCGTCGGCGTTGAAGGTGTAGTGCCGTGGGTCTTTCACGTACACCAGGATGTTGTCGTGCTTAGGCGGCCACTTGCGCTTCGGCCGCCCGCCGTAGTCGTACGCCCAGATGATCTCGTTGAGGAAGCACTCCCGCCCGAATATGGTGTCGAGCAGCACCTTGCAGTAGTGCACTTCCCGGTAATCGATGTGGAAGTACATCGTGCCGTGAGAGGCGAGCACGCGGTAGCCCTCGCGCAGGCGCGGCTCGAGGAAGGCCAGGTAGTCGTCGTAGCGGTCGGGGTAGTCGTGCGTGCCCACGCGCACGGTGCTGTACCGCCTGCCCCCGAAGCCTGTGCGGTCGCCGGGCCCTTCACCCGCTGGCACGGTCCTGATCTGGGTGCGGCGCTGTGTCTGCCCGGTGTTGAAGGGCGGGTCGATGTAGATGAGGTCGGCCAGCCCGTCCGGCAGGCCGCGGAGGATGGGGAGATTGTCGCCGAAGTACACCGCGCCCACCGGCCCAACAGGGTCGTCGTGCGCGGCCGGGTCGGGGGTCACGGCGAGGTTTCGCGGGCGTCCTGCGGTGGCGCTGCGGCCGCGGGCGTGGGTGCGGCCTGCTTGCCCGCGTTAGGGTCGCCCCCGATCTCCACCACGATGCGGGCCGGGTCGCTCGGCAATTTGTCGATGTTGAACCACAGCAGCCGCGCGCTCACGTTCTTCATGTTGAGGTAGCCGCCATAGGTCTGCATCACCGCGGCGCGGGCCTGGTCCACGTCCTTGCCCTTGACCATCTCGCGTATCTGGCGGCTAAGCTCGTCGGTGAAGGTGAAGCGCACGCGCGCCGACGCCTCGGTGCGGTATACCAGCCGCCCGATCTCGGGGTCGTAGTCCGCGACAACGGGCTGCCCGTACTGCACGCTGCCCAGGTCGGGCACCGACTGCACGACGGGGTTGTTCTCGGTGTTCTGCGCGAGCCAGTCTATCACCGCCTGGGCGACCGCGTCGTGCATGGCCGTCTCTTTGTA
>DASTEB010000090.1:0-12477 GCA_035710025.1 Chloroflexia bacterium | reverse complement strand
CGACGAGGCGGGTGGGTCGGCCTCACTGTACGGCCTCTCCTCGGGCGCGGTGCTTGCGCTCGAAGCGGCGAACGCTCTGCCCGGCAAGGTCAAGAAGGTGGCGTTGTACGAGCCTCCCGTCATCACCGATAGCGAAACCTTCCCTCCGCTGCCTGCGGACTACGTCGAGCAGCAGACCAATCTGGTAGCCGAAGGCCGCCGGGGCGACGCGGTCGCGCTCTTCATGAAGACGGTCGGCGTGCCCGAGGAGTACATCGAACCGATGCGCCAGGACCCCTCGTGGGCCGGTATGGAGAGCGTGGCGCACACGCTGCCCTACGACGGCACGATCCTGCGCGGCGTCACGTACGGCACGCCGCTGGAACCCAACCGCTGGGCCTCCGCCACCATGCCCGTGGCGGTGATAGCGGGCGGGGAAAGCGAGCCGTTCTTCCACGACGGGGCTAAGACCCTGGTCGCTCAACTCCCGAACGCGCAGTATCGCACCCTGGAGGGCCAGTCGCACGGCGTCGAGTCGCCGGCCCTCGCGCCCGTGCTGGCCGAGTTCTTCGCCGAATAGCGTAATTGCGCCCGGGGGCGCGGTCACCACCCGATCGCGCCCCAGACCAGGATAAAGAGCAAGCAATCAGAGGAGAAGGCGATGGAGAAGGTAATCACGAAGGTGACATCGAATGTTACCTCGAAAGACGGCACCCGCATCGTATTCGACCGGTACGGCGAAGGTCCGGCGGTCATCCTCGTGCCGGGCGCGCTCGGACTGCGCACGCACCCGATCCTGTCGGGGTTCGAAGGGCTGCCCGAGCTGCTCGCCCCGCACTTCACGGTCATCACCTACGACCGGCGCGGCGCGGGCGACAGCGGCGACACCCCGCCCTACGCCGTCGAGCGTGAGGTCGAGGACATCGAGGCGCTGGTAGACGCGGTAGGCGGGTCGGCGTCGCTTTACGGGCTGTCGTCCGGCGCGGCCCTCGCGCTGGAGGCGGCAAACGCTCTGCCCGGCAAAGTCAAGAAGGTTGTGTTGTACGAGCCGCCCCTTGTCATGGACGGCGATAAGCCCACAATCCCCGAGGACGGCGTGGAGCAGGTCAACAGGATGGTGGCCGAGGGGCGGCGGGACGACGCCATCGCCTACTTCGTCATGATCACGGGAGCGCCCGAGGAGGCGATCCCCCAGGTCAAGGAGATGCCTTTCTGGGCCGACATGGTCAAGATAGCGCACACTCTGGCCTACGACTTCACCATCCTGAGGGAGAAGCCGCTTCGGCCCAACCAGTGGCCGCGGGCCGCCATGCCCGTGCTCGCCATGGCCGGCGGGCAGAGCGACCCGTTCTTCCACAGGGTCGCGCAGACCCTCGCCGGCACACTGCCCAACGCTCAGCAGCGCATCCTCGAAGGGCAGACGCACGAGGTAACCGCCGAGGCTATCGCGCCCGTGCTGGTGGAGTTCCTCAAGGACTGACAGGCCGCGCCGCCGGAGAGCCGCGAAAGGAGTACTAACGTGAGCAAAGTAGTGGCAGTTTTCGCCATGTCGCTGGACGGCTTCATAGCCACGCCGGACGACGACGTTTGGCCCCTCTTCAAGTGGCTCACGGGCGGTGGCACTCCCCTGGCGGTGCCCGGCACCGACAGGCAGTTCATGACGTCGGCCGCCAGCGCCGCTCACTACGCGGAGCTATTCGAGACGACGGGAGCCGCGGTCACGGGGCGGAGAGACTTCGACGTGTCGAAGGCATGGGGCGGCAAATACCCTTTCGACGTCCCGGCCTACATCGTCAGCCACACCGTCCCACCCGAGTGGGCGGGCGAGGGCTCGCCCTTCACCTTCGTGACCGGCGGCGTGGAGAGCGCGGTCGCGCAGGCAAGAGAGGCCGCGGGCGCAAGGAACGTGCTCGTCAGCGGCTCGACCATCCTCCAGCAGAGCCTCAACGCAGGCCTGCTGGACGAGCTGCGCATCGACCTGGTACCGGTGCTGCTCGGCAGCGGCATACGGTTGTTCAACAACCTGCAGTCCGCGCCCATCGAGCTTGAAGTCACGCGTGCGGTAGAGGCACCCGGCGTGACGCACCTGCGCTACCGGGTAATCAAGTAAGCAGCCGAACCAACAATACAGAGCATACAGGAGGACTGGATGGCAAAAGTAATATCGAAAGACGGCACCACAATCGCGTTCGACCGGGTGGGCGAAGGCCCGGCGGTCATCCTGGTGGACGGAGCGCTCAGCAATCGAGCGTTCGGGCCGATGGGGCAACTGGCCGCGCTGCTCGCCCCATACATCACCGTCATCACCTACGACCGCCGGGGCCGCGGCGAAAGCGGCGACACCCCACCCTACGCCGTCGAGCGCGAGATCGAGGACATCGAAGCGCTGATCAACGAGGCGGGCGGCTCGGCAAGCCTGTACGGCGCATCTTCCGGCGCGGCGCTGGCGCTGCGAGCAGCCGCCAATCTCGGCCCCGACAGAGCGACCAGGCTTGCGCTCTTCGAGCCGCCCTTCTCCTCGAGCGAGGAGGAGAAGCGAGCATTCGTGCAGTACGCCGGGCAGATGGACAGCCTGCTCAGGGCCGGCAGGCGGGGCGATGCGGTCGCCTTCTTCCTGGCCGACATGGTGCCGCCCGAGGCGCTGGAGGAGATGCGCGGCTCGCCTGAATGGCCTGCCCTGGAGGCCCTGGCGCACACCCTTGCGTACGATAACGCGGTAATGGGCGACGACCTTGTGCCGGTAGACGGGGCCCGGGCCGTGGCCATGCCCGCGCTGGTTCTCGACGGCAGCGAAAGCCCCGAGTTCATGCGCGAAGTGGCTGCCGCGCTCGCCAGGGCTTTGCCGAACGCCCGCCGTAAGTCGCTGGATGGACAGTCGCACTCGGCGGCCCCGGAGGTGCTCGCCCCGGTGCTGGTGGAGTTCTTCAAGGCTTGAGGACATAAAGCAACAGCAAAAAGTGAGGAGAAAGCAAATGGGAAAAGTAGTAACAGGCATAACGATGTCACTTGACGGGTTCATCGCCGGGCCGAACGACGACGTGTCGCGGTTGTTCGGCTGGTACTTCAGCGGCGACAGGGAAATCCCGATCCAGGACGGCAACATGTCGCTCAGGGTAACGCCCGAGAGCGCCGAAGTGCTGGAGGACGCGTTCAAGCAGACGGGCGCGATGGTAGCGGGGCGGAGGATGTTCGACCTGTCGCAGGCATGGGCGGGCCATCCTCCCTTCGCGCCCGCCTTCATACTCACCCACAACCCGCCGCGGGAGTGGATCAAGGAGGGGTCGCCTTTCACCTTCGTGACCGACGGCATCGAGAGCGCCATCGCGCAGGCGAAGGCGGCCGCGGGCGACAAGAACGTGGCCGTGGCGACCGCGACCACCACCCAGCAGGCGCTCAAGGCCGGGCTGCTCGACGAGATCTCCATCGGCCTCGTGCCCCTGCTGCTCGGCGACGGCGTCCGCCTGTTCGAGCACCTGGGCGTCGAGCCAAGAGACCTCGAGATCGTGCAGGTGGTGGAGGCCCCCGGCGTCACCCACCTCACTTACCGCGTCGTCAAGTAGGGCGTGGTCTGCCGTCCCTCTGCCGGGCGTTCGTCCGCACAGCCCTCGCGGGCGGGCGCTCCGGCGGGTGGGGCTGCGTAAGATTGGCGGCACCTGGGTCGTTACTCATGAGCACCACTAAGTTCCGGCGGGCTGAAAACCAAACGGTGTGACCGCAGCCCGGTAACATGACAGCCAATTCAAGCAAGCATAATCAGGAGGCTCAATAATGGACAAGGTAACATCGAAAGACGGCACAGTAATCACGTTCGATAGGCTGGGCAGCGGCCCGGCAGTCATACTGGTCAGCGGCGGATCGGTGGACAAGTCGTCCAATGCTTCGCTGGCCGAGAACCTGGCGAGCAAGTTCACGGTGTACAATTACGACCGCCGGGGCCGCGGCGAGAGTGGCGACACCCCGCCCTACGCAGTCCAGCGCGAAATCGAGGACATCGAGGCCGTGATCGGCGCGGCGGGCGGGCAAGCCTTCCTGTACGGAAGCTCCTCCGGCGCGGTACTCGCGCTGGAAGCCGCCCGGAGCGGCATCCCCGTCGTGAAGCTGGCGATGTGGGAGCCGCCCTACAGCCCGGACGAAAACGCCCGGCGCCCCCCGGCGGACACGGCCGAGGTGTTCGCGAGGCTCGTGTCCGAGGGACGCCGGGGTGACGCGGTCGAGTACTTCATGTCGAAGGTAGTCGGCCTGCCCGACGAGTTCGTGGCCGGGGCGCGAAGCGCCCCCTGGTGGCCTTGGCAGGAGGCGCTGGCCCACACGCTGGCCTATGACGCCACGATCATGGGCGACTACCTCATACCGGTTGAGCGCGTCTCCACCGTCACCACGCCCACGCTCGTGCTGGCGGGCGGGGCGAGCTTCGGTCCGCTGATCGAAACGGCGAAGAAGCTCGCGGACATCCTGCCCAACGGCGAGTACCGGGAGCTTCCGGGCCAGACGCACGACGTGGCGGGTGAGGTGCTGGCCCCCGCGCTTGCCGAGTACTTCGGACGCTAACGCCCGCGCCCGGCCGTGTAGGTTTCGGCCGCACACGGCCGGGCGCATAATCCCACAGGAGAGTTGCCCATGAACATAATCGAGATAGACAGCCTGCGCCCGCCGAGCGGCGGCTCGCCCCGCTTCGAGGGCCATCAGTACGGGTCGAGCGTGTCGTTCTTCGTGGTCACCAGCAAGCCGGGGCGCGGCGCCGACAAGCACCGCCACCCCTACGACGAGACCTTCGTGATCCTCGACGGCGACATCGAGGTGATCGTCGGCGGCGAGCAGCGGATGGTATCGAGCGGGCACATCGCGGTGATCCCGGCCAACACCTGGCACGAGTTCAAGAACCGCTCGGACCACCCCGCGCTCATGGTCAACATCCACCCCGTGCCGCAGATGATACAGGAAGACTGGAGCTAGCCATGCCGCACAAGTTCACCACGACGATAACGCAGGCCGAGGGGCTGAACGCCACCGGCATCTCGGTGCCGCCCGCGGTAATCGAGGCGCTCGGTTCGGGCAAGCGGCCCAAAGTGACCATCACCCTGAACGGCTACACCTACCGCAGCACCGTCGCGCCCTACGGCGACGTGTACATGATCCCCCTGAACCAGGAGCACCGGGCGGCCGCGGGCGTCAACGCAGGCGACGAGGTAGAGATCACGCTCGCGCTTGACACCGAGCCGCGCACCGTCGAGGTGCCCGAGGACCTGGCCGCGGCGCTCGCCGATAAGCCGGGCGCGAGCGAAGCGTTCGACAGGCTGTCCTACTCGGCGCGCAAAGAGCACGTCCGGCAGGTGAACGAAGCCAAAGCGCAGGAGACGCGCGAGCGTCGGATCGCCAACATCGTGGCGAAGGTGGGCGGCTGAACTCAGGCTGCAGACATCAAAAAGGAGAGATAGACAATGATCAAGCAACTTACCGGCGCGACAATCTGGAGCGAAAACCTGAACAACCTGCTGCCCTTCTACCGCGACGTGCTGGGCCTCAAGGTGGTAGACGAGTCGCCCGAGGCCGGCTTCGCCTATCTGGTGGCCGGCTCGCCCGACGCGCCGGGACTGGGCCTGGGCACGCACAGCGAGGTCCACGGCCCCAACCGCGACCCCCACAGGCACATGGTCGGCTTCGAGACCGACGACATCGCGGCCGACGTGAAGCGCCTGAAGGAGGCCGGGGTGGAGTTCATCGAGGAGCCCACCGACTACGGCGAGATGAGGATAGCCACCCTGAAGGACCCCGAGGGCAATCTCATCCAGCTGTTCCAGATCAGCACACAGTAGGGGTCTTCGCCCGCCGTGCCGTACCCGAGCAACACAAACGGGCGGCACGGTGGGCCGGTATTGCACATCTGAGGAAGCACACAGAGGCGACTATGGGCTACACAGTGCTGAACAGAGAAGACCTGCACAGCGACGGCACGAGCTACGAGTTCGAGGGGTACCTGCACGGCGGCACCAACGTCACCTTCATCCTGGTTGACCTGCCGCCGGGCGGCGGCCCGCGGCTGCACAAACACCCCTACGCGGAGGTCTTCATCATCCTTGAGGGCCGCGCCACCTACACGGCAGGCCCCGACACCCTCGAAGCGGCGGCCGGGCAGGTCGTGATAGTCGAACCGGACACGCCTCACAAGTTCGTCAACACGGGCGAGGGGCGGCTCAAGCAGGTGGACATCCACCTCAACGACCGGTTCGTCACCGAATGGCTCGAATGACCATATAGTTGCACCCGCAAAACGAGAGAGCACATGACGGCATCAAACGAGAAGAGCGCGCCGGATGACGGCCGCAACGACTTCGACTTCCTCATCGGCACCTGGCGAACCCACAACAGGCGGCTCAGGGAGCGGCTGAAAGGCTCCACCGAGTGGGAGGAGTTCCCGGGGCGGTTCGTGGTTCGCAAGCTTCTCGGCGGGCTTGGCAACCTTGACGAAGTGGTGCTGGAGCGGCCCGAGGGCCGAACCGAAGCCGTGACGCTGCGCCTGTTCAACCCGGAATCGCGGCAGTGGAGCATCTACTGGGCCGACAGCGTGACCGCGGTCCTGCAGCCGCCCATGATCGGCGAGTTCAAGGACGGGCGAGGCCGGTTCTACGACCAGGAGATGTTCGAGGGCCGCGCCATCTACTGCCGGTTCATCTGGTCGGAGATCACCGCTACCTCCTGCCGGTGGGAACAGGCGTATTCGGCCGACGGCGGTAAGACCTGGGAGACGAACTGGGTCATGGAGTTCACCCGGGAAGGCGACGTATAGCGTCCGCTGCCTCCCGAGCCGGACAAATGACAAACGCGAAATAGGCTGCAACGCGGAAATACACAAAGAGAACGGAGAAAAAGAATGAGCAAAGTAATAGTAGCAGAGTTCTTGACGCTGGACGGCGTCATGGAAGCGCCGGAGAAATGGCAGTTCCAGTTCTGGCATGACGACATGGGCAAGGCCGTGCTCGACTCGATGCTGGAGGCCCACGGGCTACTGCTTGGGCGGGTGACCTACGAGATCTTCGCCGGGTCGTGGCCCTCCGAGACCGGCGAGATGGCCGACAGGATCAACGGCATGCCCAAGTACGTCGCCTCGACCACCCTCAAGGAGGTGACCTGGAACAACTCGCACCTGCTCGAAGGGGACGTTCCTCAGGCCGTGCGGGCGCTGAAGGAGAAGCCCGGCAAGGACTTGCTGGTAGTGGGCAGCGGCGAGCTTGTGAACACGCTGCTGCGGCACGACCTGGTCGACGAATACGAGCTAATGATCCACCCCATCGTGCTCGGCAGCGGCAAGCACCTCTTCGGGGACGAGAGCGAGTCCAGGGTGCTCAAGCTCGCGGACACGAAGACGTTCGACACGGGCGTGGTGCTGCTCACCTACCGCCGCGCCGACGGCTAATATAACACGTTCGTAGCAGCAGGGGTCCGGGCAATCCAGGCCCCTGCTTGTGCTGTACGCCTCGCAGCACACGCGCAATATTCAGCTAACCTTCAGCAAAGATTCAGCGATTTCGGCGCTCTACGGCATATACTGTGCTCTATACGCCCGCCGGGGGCGGTACTGCCCCCTTCACGACCGCAGGAAACAACCACATCAGGAGGGAATTGGATGTTACGCATGGAACGCTCGTTCGTCAGCGGAGTGCTCGCTGCCGCGCTTGTGCTCGCGCTGGGTGGCGTATTCGCAGGAGCGGCGGCAGCGCAGACGCAAAGCGAGATTGACAGCCTCAAGGGACTGTCGGGCCAGGAATTCGAAGTCGAGTGGATGAACATGATGATCGTGCACCACCGGGGCGCGGTCGACATGGCCCACATGGTAAACGAGCGCGCCGCTCACCAGGAGATCAAGGATATCGCCCAGAGCATCATCAGCGCGCAGGATCTCGAGATCACCACCCTGACCGGCTGGCTCCAGCAGTGGTACAACCTGACCCCCGAGTCAGGCGTGGCACACGAGGACATGGGTATGACCGCCATGCTCCAGAACGCCACGGGCGACGAGTTCGACAAGCTCTTCCTGCAGGCAATGCACGACCACCACCGCGACGCCATCGCCATGGCCGAGCTTGTGCCCGATCGCGCCACGCACGAAGAGCTGAAGACGCTCGCCCAGACCATCCACACCGTGCAGGAAGCCGAGATCCAGCAGTTCATGAGTTGGGCCCAGGCCTGGTATGGTCTCGACCTGATGGCCCCCGCGGCCCAGGCGACGCCCATGCCCATGCCCGAGGCGGGCACCACCACCGGCGACATGGGAGATATGGGTGGTGCCACGACCACCCAACCTGTAGGCATGCCGCGCACGGGCGGCGCCGACCTGGCGTTCCCGTTGGCCGCGCTGCTCGCCGGTCTCGCCGCGCTCACTGTAGCGGGCGGGATCTGGGTGCGCAGGCGCGCCTGATCCACACGTGTGGTGGCCCGCTACGTGCTGGGTTACCCGCACAACACTCGATCTCGAAAGGAGAGATACAAATGGCACAGGCTATTGACCCCGTCTGCGGAATGACCGTGGACACCGAAACAGCCGAGCACAAATCCGAATACCAGGGCACCACCTACTACTTCTGCGCCCCGGGCTGCAAGCGGGCGTTCGACAAGAACCCCGCCGAGTTCATCGGGCAGAGCGGGCAGAGCGCCGGATCCGGCTCGATGGACCACGGCCCCCATCACTAACCCGCAACACACCGGGGCGTGCACGGTCCCGACGGGACGCCGCTGCGCGGCACTTGACGCGAGCGCGCACCCCGTGCAAAATAGCACCCTACCATGCAGGCGCGGACTTATACATCCGCGCCTGCGCTTAGTTCCCTCCGACGGCCCACCGGTCCACGCCGCGCACCAGGCCGTTTAGCCCCAGAACAGTGAGGTCACACAGTGGCAGATTCGCATTCGGCCCACGATGCGCACAATGCGCATGACGCCCACCGCGCGCCCGACCCACATAGCGCGCATGGGCAGCACGGCGAGCAGACCATAACGCTCAAACTGGACGGCTTGCACTGCACAAGCTGCGCCGACGAGGTAGAGCAGGCGCTGCGGGCCACGCCCCACGTGACGAGCGTGCACCTCGACTGGGCTAACAACACGGTGCACGTGACGTACCACGCGGGCATGATCACCCCCGAAGAGATAGAGCGCGTGATCACCTCTACCGGGTGCAGCTGTGAGCCGGAAGGCGCCGCGCCCGAACGAGCGCACGAAGCCCACCCGTCGCCCGCCCGCGAGATGCAGCACCTGCGGCACGGCGTGGACGTGCAGCCCATCACCATGGGCACCAAGCATGACCGCATGCAATACGAGATGCCGGCCACAGGCGTACACAAACACCACGCCGCGCCCACACCACCCACCCACGCCGCCATGGACCACGCGGCGATGGGTCACGCCCCGGCCGGCGAAAAGGCGCCACCCACCCAGGTCGACCATGCTGCCATGGGTCATGGGGCAACCGCACCCGCAGGGGCAATGGACCACGCGGCGATGGGGCATGGAGCGGCCGCGGGAGCGGTGGACCACGCGGCGATGGGTCACGCCGGCATGGATCACGACATGTCGGACCCGGGCATGGCCGCGGCGATGGAGCGCGACATGCGCAACAAGTTCTTCATCGCCCTCGTGCTCACCATCCCTACCGTGCTCTACTCGCCCATCGGGGCCAACCTGTTCGGCATCGAGCTGCCCAACTTCGGCATAGACCCCGACATCATCATGCTCGTGCTGACCACCCCCGTGGTGTTCTACGCCGGGCGGCTCTTCATCGTAGGGGCGTACCACTCGCTGAGGCGGCGCGTGCTCAACATGAGCGTGCTCATCGCCACGGGCGTGCTCGCGGCCTACCTCGCCAGCCTGTTCCTCACCTTCGTGGGCGCCGAGACGTTCTACGAGGCCGCCGCCATGCTGGTGACGTTCGTGCTGTTCGGCCACTGGATGGAGATGCGCGCCCGCAAGGGCACCAACGAGGCCATGCGCGCCCTGTTCGACCTCGTCCCTCCCCAGGCCACCGTCATCCGCGACGGCGCAGAGCTGTCCATCCCCAGCAGTGACGTGCTGGTGGGCGACACCGTGCTCCTGCGCCCCGGCGACAAGGTGCCGGTGGACGGCGAAGTAGTAAGCGGCGAGACGAGCATCGACGAAGCGCTGGTGACGGGCGAGAGCCTGCCCGTCACCAAGCGAGAGGGCGACGAGGTGATCGCCGGCTCTATCAACCGCTCAGGCAGCGTGCGCTTCCGCGCTACCAAGGTGGGCGCCGACACCGCGCTCGCTCAGATAGTCGAGCTTGTGCAGCGCGCGCAGAACTCCAAGGCGCCCGGCCAGCGGCTGGCCGACAAGGCCGCTCAGTACCTGGTGATCCTGGCGGTCGGCTCGGGCATCGTCACGTTCCTCGCGTGGTACTTCTTCGGCAACGAAGCCTTCGTCATGTCGCTCACCTTCGCTATTTCGGCCGTGGTGATTGCCTGCCCCGACGCGCTTGGCCTGGCTACGCCGACTGCCGTGGCGGTGGGCACGGGCGTGGGCGCGAAGCACAACATCCTCATCAAGGACGCCGCCACTCTGGAGAACACCTCGGGAGTGACGGCGGTCGTACTCGACAAAACCGGCACCCTCACCGAGGGCAAGCCCACTCTGACCGACGTGCGCGTGAACGGCACGGTGGACGAGGCTACGCTGCTTCGTTTGGTCGCCTCGGCCGAGCGCGGATCCGAGCACCCGCTGGGCGAGGCCATAGTCGCGGGGGCGGGCGAGCGTGGTGTCACGCTGACCGATGCCACCCGGTTCGAAGCGATCGCCGGGCACGGCATCGAGGCCACGGTGGACGGGCGGGTGGTGCTGGCGGGCAACCGCAAGCTGATGACCGACCGGGCCGTTCCGTTGGACGGGCTGGAAGAGGGCGCGGCCGAGCTTGCTGGGGCTGGCAAGACGCCCATGTACGTGGCGGTGGACGGCAGGGCGGCGGGCCTGGTTGCCGTGGCCGACCGCATCAAGCCGAGCGCCTACGCGGTGGTGCGCGAGCTAAAGGCGCGGGGCATCGAGGTCGCCATGATCACGGGCGACAACAAGCGCACTGCAGAAGCGGTTGCGCGCGAGCTTGGCATAGAGCGCGTGTTCGCCGAGGTGCTTCCCGCCGACAAGGCGCGCTACGTGCAGCAGCTACAGTCGGAGGGCAAGAAGGTAGCGATGGTGGGGGACGGAGTGAACGACGCGCCCGCGCTGGCCCAGGCCGACATCGGCATCGCCATCGGGGCGGGCACCGACGTCGCTATCGAAACCGCCAGCGTAGTGCTGATGAAGTCGGACCCGCTCGACATCGTGCGGGCCATTGTGCTGTCCCAGGCCACGGTGCGCAAGATGAAGCAAAACCTCGCATGGGCCTCTGTGTACAACGTGCTCGCCATCCCCATCGCGGCGGGAGTGCTCTACCCGGCGTACGGAATCATGCTGCGGCCCGAGTGGTCGGCCCTGCTCATGTCGCTCTCCTCGATCATCGTGGCGGTGAACGCCGTGCTGCTCAAGCGGGCCGACGGCGAGCTTGCCCAGATCGGCGGCGGGGAGCCGAGCGGCGAGCCGGGCGCGATGCCCGTGGCGGCACAGTCGGGCACATAGTAGTCGACCAGGGAACATGACGGGGCGGCCCGGTTGTGTGTGCCCCGGCGCACACACGCCCCTCTCTCCATGCGGTATCCTCTACGTGGAGGTAGTAACAAGCATGGGTTCAGGGCAGGTCGACACGCAGGCACCAGGTAGCGGCGGGTGGGGAGGCGAGACGCGCCAGAACCACACCTACAAGCCGTTCGTGCGCGGCGCGCTGGTCACGGTGCTCACGGTGGGTTGTACGCTCGGGGCGATCAACCTGGCGGTGATGGGCTTCGGCGCTGACCTCAGCGCGGTATGGGTGCCCCTCATACAGGCGCACGGCTACGCGCAGGTGTTCGGCTGGGTGGGGCTGTTCATCATGGGCATCGCATACCACCTGGTGCCCCGGTTCTACCTTCGCCCGCTCACCCGCCCGCAACTGGTGCTCCCATCGTTCGCGCTGGTGGCGGGCGGGCTTGTGCTGCGCTTCGCGGCCCAGCCGTTCGCCGCGCAGTACCCTGCCGCCGGGGGGTTGCTCGTCCTGTCGGCCGCGCTGGGCCTCTCAGGCATGTCGCTGTTCGCCTGGGCCATGTACGACACCATGCGCCGCGGCGCCGACCGCTTCGGCACCACGGCCGACAGGCTGTACATCGGCGCGGGCTTCGCCTGGCTCTGGCTGGGCCACGCCGCCACGCTCGCGCTGATGGTCTACATGGCGGCGAACAGCCTCGACGCAATCCCCACAGCGCTGAACGCCCCTTACTTGCGCGCCGTGCTGAGCGGGGCCATCGTGACCACCATACTCGGCTTCACCCTGCGTACCGTGCCTCACATGCTGGGCCTGCGCCCGCCCCCGGCCGGGGCCATGCAGGCCGTCTTCGCGGCCTACACCCTCGCCGTGCTCGCCCAGATCGC
>DASTEB010000089.1:0-3261 GCA_035710025.1 Chloroflexia bacterium | reverse complement strand
GCGCTTCTGCTCGCCCTGCAGACGGGCGGGCGCGACGGCTGGACCGCCCCGCACGTGCTCGCGATGGGCGCAGCCGGGCTGGCGCTGCTCGCGGTGTTCGGCTACGTCGAGCGCCGGGCCGAGGCGCCCGTGCTCACCCTGAGCCTGCTGCGCCGCCCCATCATCTGGGTGGCGTGCCTGGTCGGTATGATGGCGGGCGGCGTGCTCATCGGCTTCGCGGCCTATGTGCCCCTGATCGTGCAGGGCGCGTGGGGCGGCACGCCCATCGAGGCCGGGTTGATCATCGCGCCGCTGTCTATCGGCTGGCCTGTGGCAAGCTCGCAGGTGGGCAAGCTGGTCAAGCGGTTCGGCTTCCGCGCGGTCGCCATCTCGGGGATGTTCGCCCTGCTCCTGGGCTGCTTCCTGCTCTTGCTTGTGGGGTTGGGGTTCGTGTCGGACGACGTGGTCGTGCGCACGGTGGTGGTCGGCATCGCCTCGCTCATCAGCGGCGCGGGCTTCGGCCTCAACACTACCTCCACGCTGATCGCCGTGCAGATGTCGGTGGCCTGGGCCGAGCGCGGCATCTCGACCGCCGTGTTCCAGTTCTTCCGCAACATGGGTAACGCCGTCGCCGCGGCCGCGCTCGGCGCCGTGCTCACCGCTACCCTGGCGCCCGTGCTGTCCACGCCTCGCGTGCAGGCGCTGGTCGAGCAGATGCCGCCCGCCGCGCAGAAAGCCAATGACGACCCCTCGCTCGGCCCGGTCAACGCGCTGTTCGACCTGACGGTGCGCGACCTGATCCCGCCCGAGACGCGCGCCGCCCTGGCGGATGCGTTGCAGAACAGTCTGTGGTGGGTGTTCTTCGGCATGGCGGCCATGGCCGTGCTGGCGGCGATAGCGGTGGTGCGCTTCCCCCACGCCGTGCACGAGGCCGAGCCTGACGGCCACGCGCACACGCCCGCGCCGGGCGGGTAACTCGCCTGCCGGTCTACCCCGCTACTTCGCCACGCCGTGCATATCTAGGCTCAAGTTGCCCAGGACGACTTCCTCGGCACGTATGTTCAATTCGTCGCCCGTGAAGTCCATGCGCATCACGATTTCTTCGAGGTCGGGCGAGGACTGTAGCTGCTTGACGACGAAGGTGTCCTCGTCTTCCCACCACCCGCGCAGACCAACGGTGTTGCCATCCGGCAGCTCCGTCACCCGGTAGACGTTGTCCAGCCCTATCACTGCCGAGATCTCGCCGACCGCGTTTACGATGGTCGCGAGCGCTTCGGGGCTGCCCTCTTCGAAATCGTGCCTCGCCCATTCCCAGGTCGCAGGATTCTCGTCCAGCACGTAGGTCTTGCCCGATATGCGCAGGGCTGTGTCGGGCAGCGGCGGCACCGGCTTCACAGGGTTGGCCAGGTATTCGACCTTCTCTTGCAGCGCCTTGACGGCGTCCGGGTTCGGCGGGAGCGGGCCGTCGGCGCTCGCGGCCGGGATGATGTAGTCCTGCAGCAGCGGCAGGGTAGCAGGCCCCTTCTTCCAGTCGATGGCCGCGGTCATGACGACTACCATGTCGCGGTCGTTGATCACCTGGATCAACTGCTCGCCCATGCCCTCGGCCGCGAAGTGCGTCGGGTAGACCCACATCGTGTAGCCGTAGTTCTTGTCGTTATCCCCGTAAGCATGCACCGAGGACGAGGCACGCACCCACTCCTCGGGTATCACCTGCCTGTCTTCCCACTTGCCGCCGCGCTGGAGCAGCAGGCCTAGCTTCGCCATGTCGCGCGGCTTCAACTCTAGCCCGTAGCCGCCCAGCGTTATGCCCTGCGGGTCGTACGACCACCTTATGTCCTCTTTGGAGATACCGATCGGATCGAACAGGGCCACCTGCGCATACTCCTTGGTGCTCGTGCCCGCCGCCCTCGTGAGGATGGCCGACAGCACGTGGTGCCCTGCCGTGCAGTACACCAGCTTTTCGCCGGGCGGCGTGGCCATGGGCAGGTCGAGGGTGAACTGCACCCAGTTCTCGCTCCCCTCCATCGCGCCGTTCAGCACGTCGTCAGTGCAATCAAGCCCGGGCTGCAGCGACAGCAGGTTCTCGATGGTGATCGCTTCTTTGTTCGCGTCGCGGTTCTTGATGGTGCGGTCGGGGAAGTAGCTCAGCACCGGCTGCTTGACGTCCTTGATGTAGCCGTCCTCTATGGCGATGCCGACCAGCGCGCCGGTCACGCTCTTGGTGACCGAGTACACAGGGCGCGTATGCTCCGCCTTCCACGGCTGGTAATACGCCTCCAGCACGACGTAGCCGTTGCGAATCACCGTCAGGCTGCGAAGGTTGATGCTTGCCTCGTCCACGTGCTCGAGCGCGCGGAGCAACTGCTCCGAGTCGACGCCCTGCTCTTCGGGCGTGGTCGCGCGCCATTCGGTGGTGGGCCAGTAGACCTCTCCGGCGAAACCGGGAGTGGGCGTTGGAGGTGTGGTCGGCGTGGGCGCAGGCCGTTGCGCGCCGCAAGCCGAAAGCAGGCCCGACACGATCAGAGCCACGGCCGGCAATACGGCCGTCCATTTGTTTTGTCTCATGTTGACGCCTCCAGAATCGGTAGCGGATGGCGCCCCGAGCTAGCTGCCGTAAAGCAGGCCGGAATCCGTCATTCTCAGGCTAGCACAAAGAGGTTACAAATCGGGTAACCACGCCCTATCGATCCGGCACCGTTACTGGGGCACGCAATTTGCACCTCCTATGCGCGAGCGAATAGCTTCCAGCACGCGGGCCGGCGGCCGCCTACTGTCGCCGCCCGGCAGCTACCACACTACATTCCGGGTTCGCACCGAGGGAGGCCTACCATGTCTACAGGGGTCGTGCAGTCTATCGTTGACCGGCAGAAGTGGCTGGACGAGGTGTCAGACGCCATCCAGCCGGTGATCAACAACGCCTTCAGCAACGCGGGCGAGGGCGGGCGCGTGGTCAAGGACTTCCTCAACGGCGTGTGGCTCGGCCACCCGCTCCACCCCGTCATCACCGACGTGCCCATCGGCGCGTGGACCATGACCGCCCTGCTCGACTTCCTCAGCGCGGCCAAAGGCGGCGACGAGGGTCTGGACCGCGCATCCGACGTGACGCTCGGCGCGGGGATCGCGGCAGCAGTGGCCGCCGCCGTCACCGGCATCGTGGACTGGAGCGACGTTGGCGGCTCGCACAGGCGTATGGGCATGGCGCACGCCCTGCTCAACACCGGCGCGCTGGCCCTCAGCCTCACGTCGCTGGGCCTGCGCATGGGCGGCAACAAGCGCTCG
>DASTEB010000088.1:0-12563 GCA_035710025.1 Chloroflexia bacterium | reverse complement strand
CGGGTGGTGACGTACGGGCAGGTGGCGGCTATGCTTGGCGCGCCGTTCGGTGCGCGCGCGGTAGGGATGGTGCTGAAGAACACGCCCGCATCGGCCAACGTACCGTGCCAGCGCGTGGTGAACCGCTGGGGCAGGCTCGCGCCGGTGTACGGCGACGGCGGGTTCGAGCAGCACCGGCTGGAGCTTGAGGCTGAGGGGGTGTACGTGCGCCCCGATTACACGGTGGATTTGGCCGTATACCAGTGGGACCCCGACCCCCGGGACTGGGGGGATTGCTAGGCGGGAGGGCTAATCCAGCTAAATAGAAGTCCACCCGGGCGGGAGGGGCAGGCTGGAATGCCCTGCATCGACGTGAAGCACGCTGCCGGTCATCTGCGCGGATTCGTCCGACACCAGGTAGACGACGGCATACGCCGTATCCTCGGGCGTCTGGTGCCTGCCGAGGCGCTGTGCGGCCCCCTGTCGGTGGAGTTGCGCTTCATCGACGCCCTGTGACCGCGCTATCTCCAATTCGCCCTCGGTCAGCACCCACCCGGGTATGATATAGTTGGCGCGGATGCGTTCGGGCGCGTAGGCTCCAGCGATAGTACGGGTCAGGGCCAGCAGGCCTCCCTTGGCGGCCGCATACGCAACCAGATTGGGCAGTCCCTGGATGCCGTTGATGGAGCCGATGTTGACGATGCTGCCGCCGCCTGCGGCCCTGAAGTAGGGTATCGCGTGCTTGCAGCAGTAGAGCGCGCTGCGGAGATTCACGTTCAGAACCTGCTCCCATAGCTCGGTCGTGGTCTCTTCCAGCGTGGCGCGGGGAAACCAACCGACGTTGTTGACCACGGCGTTCAGCTCTCCATAGGTTCCGGCAGCCGTAGCCATCAGGTCGGCGCACTGTTCCTCGTGCAGGACGTCGGTCGCCTTGAAGACAGCCTCGCCTCCCGCGGCGCGGATCGCTTTGGCCACCGCCTCGCCCTTCGACGCCTGGATATCGGCGATCACCACGCGAGCCCCTTCGCGGGCCAGCATCTCCGCGCAACCGCGACCGATGCCCTGCGCGCCCCCGGTAACCACCACGACCTTGCCCTCTACACGTCCTGGCATATGTTGCCGCCTCCGCTCTCAATCTGTGGCCCACCAGGACTATGATACTATATGGCGCGGCCGCTGCCGTGGGCGCGACGTATCCGAGCAGGACTTGGTGCCTTTCCAGACGGCTGTCGAAGTTGCACCACCACACGCGATTTGGTATAATTACCCCGCACGCGGGCGTGTAGCTCAGTTGGTTAGAGCGCAGTCCTGATAAGACTGAGGTCCCTGGTTCGAGACCAGGCTCGCCCACCATAACTTGGTACTTGGAGAGCGCAGTTGTGCGCTCTCTTTTATTGTCCCCGAAATCTCCCAGAAGCGCTGTTCCCCGCCGCTTGAGCCGAAGATGCCGAGGGCGCGAGTCCGTCGTAATCGGGTTACCCAGGCAGGAGGTCGCCCAGGTGGGAGAACGCATGCCTGTATCGGAGCGGGCGGCTGTAGGTCAGGTGGTGCGCCGGACGTAGTAGCTGGCGTAGCCCTTGCCCCTTGCCACGGCTGCAAGCTCGTTGCCGGTCATGCGGCACCACTCGCGCAGGTCCTCACGTGCGGCCGGATCGTCGTTGACGACCTTGATCGTCTCTCCCCGCCGGAGCGCCCGCATCTGCCGGGCGATCATAAGCAGCAGCTCGGTGGTCGGAAGGCCCATGCCGTCGAGCACCGCATCTTCCTGAATTTGGCTGCCGGGGGCCAGACCGTTTTGGGTTCCGCCTGGCCCAGGTGCCGGGCGCGTCGCGTCCGGGTGGTGTCCGCTGCCGTGCGGGCCGGGCGCCGCGCCATGACCGTTCGGGGCCGCACCGGCGTCAGGAATGCCGCTCATGCGGCGCTGTCTGGAGCGGCCGCCCGTGCTCCGGACGACCGAGGCGCTCAGGAGGTCCAGGCTCTGAGACGGCGCGCTCGGGGCAGAGGTCGGGGTCGAGGTTGGGATCAGCGAGAGGTCGCCCGCCTGCATCGCCGCCACACGGGCTGCGGAGCGCACCTTCATCCCGTCGGCCACATCTGCCTGCAGCACGCAGGCGCAGTGGAAGCTGCCCACCTCGAATGCGCTGTCCAGCACCGCCATGTTGGGTTTGGCGCAGGCGGCGCCCTGCCGCTCCATTGCGTTGTAGATGACGGGCGAAGAGTAGCCCCGCGGGATTGACTTCACGCCCTGTGACGCCTGCTCCCAGAGCAGGTCGTGGGTGAGGTCCATGAAGGTCTCGCAGTAAGGCTCGGCTGCCTGGAAGCTGCCCTTGCCTCGGGTAGCCAGGCTGTCGAAATACGAGGAGCAGTTGGTGCCGCCGCCGCAGATGAACTTGAGGTGGCACTCGTTACAGCCCTCGCGATGCTGCACGCTGTTGGCGCGGATCTCCTGCAGGATGGGCGAGTTGAGCCAGATGTCGCGCAGCGAGCGCTCGCGCACCGAGCCGCAGGCCAGGCTCGGCGCCCCGCTGAACCACACGCACGGGTACACCTGCCCGTCGGAGAAGACGTCGAGCGACTCGTAGCCGCAGTTGCACAGGTCAGTCTTGCGCATGGCCTTGCCGCGCACGCGCACCCGCAGGCTCGTCTCGTTGTCTATCACCATGCCAAGCTCCGAGGCTACCTCGCGCAGCTCGCGCATGATCCGGGTCACGCGGGCGGGCGGTATGAGCAGGTCATTGTTGTCGTACGCACGACCGCGCTCCTGCAGCCACAGAATGTGGTGCTCCTTCACGCCCAGCCCGCCCAGCATCCGGGTGGTCTCGGCCATGCGGTCCATGTTGTGGGTGGTGATGACCGTGCTGACCACCGGGGTGAGGCCGATGCTCACTAGGTCGCGTATCCCCTGTATGGTGCGGTTGAACGTGCGCGGGCCCCGCACCATCTCGTGCAGTTCGGCGTCCGGCCCGTCGACCGATATCTGCAGGTTGAGCCTGAGCGGACGGTCGAAGTTATCGGCAGCGTCGCCGTTGATCGCCCGGGCTACTTCGGTCAATCGGGCGAGCTTGCTCTTGTTGAAGAACGTGGCGTTGGTCAGGATGACAAGCTCGGACTCGGAGCAGACGTACTCGATCAGGTCGAAGATGTCGCGCCGCATGAACGGCTCGCCCCCGGTGAAGTAGAAGCGCTGCACCCCGAGGTCGCGCGCCTCGTCGATCAGGCGGTAGAGATCGTCGGTTGTCATTTCGTTTTCGGGCACGAGGTCACCCGAGGAAACGTAACAGTGGGTACACCGGAGGTTGCAGTCGTTGGTCACGAAGACGTAAAGCTCGCTCAGCCGGCTCGGGGCGACGGTGGCCGCGCGCCCCGGATATTGGGGCTTGAGGTTTGGCTTGCGGCTCACGAACTCGACCTGCGAGGCGTCGCCCAGGAAGTCGAAGGTATCGGCGATGGCCTCGTCGAGCGGCAAGTCCCACCGGCGCGCGATCTCCTCGGCAACTTCCGTGACGTTGCGTCGCCCGTCGCACAGGCGCAGTATCTGCGCCCCCACCTCGTTGGTCGAGAGCCAGTGAGGCGCTTCAGGGTCGATCACGAGATGCAGGTCGTCGCGCTCCATGTAAACGCCGAGGGGCGCGTAGTATACCCCTTTGTAGGGGTCGCTTAGCTGGCGGACGATGCCGCCCTCAATGGTCCGTCTGTAATTTGGCGCTTTCATGTGCTGCTCCGTAATAGTTCCCGGTTACCGATCCTGTGCATCATCTGTAGTACCCGAACGCGCTCACTGCATCTTCGAGCGGGCCGTAGCCGTCCACTCGCCCCTCTTTCCACGACTTCAAGCCTTCCATGTCCATCAGCGACTTGACCTTGGGATCGTCGTAAGACATGGAGAAGAGCAAGTCGCGGAAGCGGGCGACCGACCAGTGCGGGGCCGTTGAGATGACGGTGAAGTTGCAGTGGTCGAACCGCGACGTCTGCGTTAGCACCCGGGTGGAGCCTTTCGGAAGGGTGCCCTCGGCCTCGAAGAGGTAGCAATTGCCTTCGATCATGCAGGCGGCGTCGGCCCTGCCCTGGATGAGCGACAGCGCGGCGTCGCGCTCGCCCCCTATGTGGTCGCCGTGCAGGCCCACGCCCACTTCGTGCCGCATTGTCTCGAAGTCGCGGTCGATATCCAGGCCAAGCCGCTGGAGGTGGGCAAGTGGGATGAGGGTGGCCTGCGGGGAGTCGTGCGCGCCCACGGCAACCACCTTGCCTTTGAGGTCCTCAACCGTCTTGATAGGCGAGCCGGCGCGCACGACGATCAGCGAGCTGAGGTCACAGTCGGTGTCGCGCATGGCAACGGCGCGCACTCGCAGGCCTCGCTCGGCTGCCAGGCGTTGCGCGTTGATCCAGGCAAGGGGCGAGTTCCACGCCACGTGGATGTCACCCTCGATCAGGGCGTCGACCTGCCGGTCGTAGTCGGGATAGAGCACATAGTCGAAGGGCAGGCCGTGCTCGGTGAAGTACTCCTTGAACCCGTCCCAGATGGCGGACACTTTGGGGTCGTATTCCACGGCCCCGAGCCGGAGTCTATCAGGGTTGCTGTTGGACATTGGATCTCTCCTTCGGAAGTCGGTTCAAGCTCAGAACAGCGGCAGCCCGCACACGGCTTTGCCCACGAAGTCGTACAGCACGTCGGTGGTGGGGGCCATGACCGAGGCGGCTCGGGCGTCGCGGAAGTTTCGCTCGACGCCCACTTCCTTGCGGAAGGCAGCGCCGCCGCACACTCGCATGGCAAGGTCGGTCACCTCGGTGGCGGTCTCACCCGCCGCGGCCTTGATCTCCAGCACGCGCAGCATAGCGTCGGCCCGGCCCGTCTCCAGCGCATCTAGCGTGTCGAGCATCAGCGCCCTTACCATGTCGGTCTTGATCCGCATCCGGGCTATGTAAGCGCGCACGGTGGGCAGGTCGGCCAGCGAGCTTCCCATGTGCTCCAGCCGGGCGCCGCCGACGTGGGCCGCCGTCTTTGCCGTGGCCGATTCGATGATGCCGAGGGAGCAGGCAGCGTTCATGACCTGGAAGTAGGGCAGCACGGCACCCAGCATGACGTCAAAGCCGCCGCCGTCGGGGCCAAGCATCATGGCTTTCTCGACGACCACGCCGTCCGCCGTGACGGGCGAGGAGCTGTTGCCCCTCATGCCGAGGCCGTTGAAGGGCGCGGGTATGTTGAGGCCGTCGCTCCGTCCCGACACGAGCCAGATGGTGCTCGCGCCCTCGGCGGCCAGCGGGCGGCTGGACCACACGTAGCTGTCGGCCTCGCCCGCCGACGTAGCCCAGCTCTTGCGGGCGTGCAGAGCCACCCTGCCGTTGCCGTCCACCGAGGTCGCGGTACTCACGGGCGCCCAGAAGTGGCTGCGCGAGCCTGCCTCGGAGAAGGCCAACGTTGTGATGTGGCGTCCCGCCGCGATCTCTTCTCGTATCTTGCGGGGGCCGTGGGCCTCGATCACCGCGGTGCCGGCGTAGTGCATGCAAAGCACCATGGCCGTGGAGGCGCATTCCCGCGCAACTCGCTCGACCGCCATGGCAGCAGCGCGGTGGCCCTGTCCCAGACCGCCGACTTCACCGGCGCTGATCAGGCCCAGCAGGCCCGCCCTGCCGAGCGCCTCCATCGCGGCACGGGGGAACGCCCCGGTCTCGTCGATCTCGACGGCGGACGGAGCGATTACCTCCGCGACGACCCGCTCGAGCTTTTCCATGTAGGTGGTGCCGGATATGGTCGCTGTATGGTCCATCGTCTTATGTACCTCCCTGTAGCAGTTCGAGACGTCTGCGCGAAGCCACCGCTTATGATTCCTCTCCTGGCCCGCCCTTCGTGACGGCGGTACGCGCCCTGCGCGCCAGCCAGAAGCCCACGCCCAGGAGCAACAACAGCGCGGCGGCCGCTGCCGGCAGGATCGCCGCAAGTCCGCCCGCTGTGTCCTGCGTGGGTTGCACCGGGGCAGGCGCGGCACCCTCTGTGGTGGCAGGCTCGGTCAGTTCGATGCCTTCGGGCAGCAGGATAGTGGTGAACAGCCTCGCCGTGTCGCTGCCCGCGTTGGACGCGGCGTACGCATGACCCGCGGGATCCTGCCATGCGCCGCCCGCCCTGTAGACCCGCTCCTGCCCGTCCGCCCGGTAGGTGATCTCGCCGAATACCACAATGTGTACCGCCTGGCCGCCGTGCTTGATCGTCCCCGTCGAGGCGCCCGGCTCGAAGTCGGCCGCCTGCTGTATCACGCCGGCGTTTGCGGGGAGCGACGATACCGGGTGCCGCGACTCGTATGTCACCTGAGGCTGCAAGGGCGATTCGCCTCGCACGATGGTCTGCGCCGCGCCCGCCGGAAGGAGAAAGTTGGTCAGGAGCGAGGCGTGCGCACCCGAATCGTTGCCCGCCGCGTGCACGTCGCCGGTCGGGTCGGACCAGGCCTGTCCCGCCGCGTACTTCTGCTCGGTATCTCCGCGGCGGAAGGTGATCTCACCGTCCATCACGAGGTTGACCGCCTGCCCGCCGTGCGAATGGGGCGAAGTCCACGCGCCCGGCGGGAAGCTTACCACCTGCTGCACCACCTCGGCTACTTCCGCGGGGTTGGCTATGTCGAACCGCGACTCGCGCACGACCTGAGGCACCTGCACGGTGGCCGCCGCTGCCGGGCACTCAGTCAGCAGCAGGGCGAGAACAAGCCACAGGGCACCGGCAAGTGCGAGCAACCGGTTCGCGACCCTGGAAGCTGAACTCAACGTGCTGGTTTGTTCTCTGCCGGCTTGCTCCATCAAAGACGCTTTCCCGCGGTAGAACCTCCGCGCGGCGACATTATATTGCAGCTATGGCTGTTTTCCGGGCACTTGTAAGAAAACTGTAATAGATGAAAGGGTATTGTCTGCTATACTCTGCGCATTCATATTTAGGGGCGGGATTACCGGAGGAGAGCGATAGTAGCATGGGTGGTCTGCTGATCATCATGGCCAAACAACCCGGCCTGGGCACCGTCAAGACGCGGCTCAGCCCGCCGCTGAAACCGCAGCAGTGCCTGGTGCTGTACGAGGCGTTCCTGCGCGATACGATCCGGCTGGTTGACCGGGCCTGCGAGATTGCGGGCGACGTGACCCCCGCGCTGGCCTACGCCCCGGCAGGCTCGCGGGCGTTCTTCCGAGGGGTAGTGCCGCGCCACTTCGTGCTGCTGCCGCAGACCGGCGGCGACCTGGGCGAGCGCCTGAGCAATCTGCCTTCGCAGGCCGGGCGGTCGGGCTATTCCGAAGTTGCCATGATCAGCAGCGACAGCCCCACACTGCCCTCGGGTGTGGCGGCACACTGCTTTACGGAGTTACGGCAGAACGGCGCGGACGTGGCGCTCGGCCCCTGCGACGACGGGGGCTACTATCTGATCGGCATGACGCGACCGCAGCCCGCGCTCTTCCAGGGCATCGCCTGGAGCACCGAACAAGTCACCCGGCAGACGCTGGAGGCCGCGGCGGAGGCCCGGCTGCGCGTGAGCCTGCTCGCCTCGTGGCCCGACGTCGACACGATCGAGAGCCTGAACGCCATGTGGACCGGCTTGCAGGACGATAGGGAAAGCGCGCCCCACACGCACGATGCGCTGGCCGCGATGAACCTGCGCATGACCGCATAACCGGCAAAATGGCACGTTTTAGCAACGTGCGTAATGAAGTTGTAAGGTTGGTGCGCTACCATCGGGTCTGTACCGCCTGGCCTACAAGGCATACCCGGCGAAGGAGGTAGAGGCATGGCGACCACGACGGCCGATGCCCGGGCCATCCCGGCCGCGACAGAGAGGGGAAGCGACCGGCTTACCCACGTGTGGCCGATAAGGATCGTAAGCATCATCATCGGGATTATGTGGTTCGAGCAGATACTCTGGAAGCTGCCCTGGAACAATTTCGTCAGCCCCGGCGAGCCGCCTAACGGCGTGGAGCCCAATCCGAACCCCACCGCCGAGCAGCCCGGCCCGTACATCGACAACGGGCGGGGGGCCTACCACTGGATGGTGCAAGGTGCGAGGTTCGGCATCCTGGGCTACAACGAGCTGATCAGGAACGTGGCGCTGCCCAACTGGCAGCTGTTCGGCTGGCTGACCTTCCTCGCGGAGACGACGATAGCGGTGCTGCTGATCCTGGGGCTGCTCAGCCGCCTCGGGGGTCTGATCGCGCTATTTCAGAGCGCGAACCTGTACCTGGCCATCAGCCGGCACCCGCAGGAGTGGCACTGGACCTACCTGTTTCTCATCGCGCTGAGCTTTATCTTCCTGTTCACGGGGCCCGGGCGTTGGTTTGGAATTGACCAGTGGCTGCGCCCCAGACTCAGGGCAGCATACGAACGGAGCGACGGCAGTGGCAACGGTCTGGCACGACTACTCTACAGACTCACCTAAGGTCACGAGCGCGCGCCTGACGCTTGTGCTGCTCGGCGGGCTTGGACTGGCGTCGCTGGGCGGCTACGCGCTTATGGCGGCTTCGGCCAGCGCGGGGAGAGAGCCGCAGGCGATCGGCAAGTTCGTCGTGATCTTCATCGGCCTCTTCGCGCTCTACATGGCGGCCTGTTACCTTGTGCTGCGCGCCGAGCGTTCGCTGCCCACCCGTTCGACTCTCGTAGTTATCGGCGTTGTGGCGGTGCTGGCGCGAGGCACGCTGGTCTTCTCCCCGCCAACGCTGAGCAACGACATGTACCGCTACGTGTGGGACGGGCGAGTCATGGCAGCGGGCATAAGCCCCTACGCCTACGCGCCGGGGAATTCCGCTCTGGAGGAACTGCGCCCGCCTGACTACTGGATCTGGAGCCAGATCAACCGCAAGGGCGCTATCACAATCTACCCGCCTGGCGCCGAGCTGTTCTTCGCGGGCGTGTATGCGGTATACCCCGACAGCGTAATGTGGACCAAAGGGGCGATGGTGCTCGTCGACCTGGCATCTTGCGTATTGGTGCTGCTCATCCTGGGCCGGCTCGGGATGCCGCGAGAGCGGGTGCTGCTGTATGCCTGGGCGCCCCTTCCCATCATAGAGTTCGGGAGCAGCGGGCACGTAGAAGCGCTGTCGGTGTTCTGGACGCTGGCGGCTATCCTTGCGGGGGTCGTGGCCGTACAAAGGGGGGCTGGAGGAGCGGCTCGTGCGGGTCGCGGAGCCTCGCTGTGGGCGGCGGCCTGCCTCGCGGCAGCGGCGCTGGTCAAGCTCATCCCACTCTTGCTGCTGGCCGGCTTGATCAGGCGCTTCGGGTGGAAGTTCGTGGCGCTCTGCACAGGCCTGTTCGCGCTTGGGTACGCGGGCTTCGTCGTCTTGACGGGCGGGCATGTCTCCAACTTCCTGGTGACGTACCTGCTCCACGAGCACAACAACGCACCGATCTATGCCTTGCTGAGCGAGCTTGTGGCCAAGCCTCTGGGCATCGGAGACGAGATAGTGCGCGGGGTGCTGCTTGCGGCGTTGGCCGTTGTGGCACTGCTTGTGGCGCTCAGGCGGGATACGGGGCCATATAGCTTCGTGTCGAAGAGTTTCGTGCTCGTGGGCGCCTACCTGCTGCTTGCCACCAACGCTCACCCCTGGTACGCGACGTGGCTGTTGCTCTTTGTGCCGCTGGTGATGCCGCCCGGAGGCCTGCTGATCTCGGGTGAGATAGACCGCAGCGGTAACCCCAGGCTGCGCAGGGAGTACGGCCCGGCGCTCGCCGCTTTCCTTTTCACCGGCATCACTTTCCTGGGTTACAGCTTGTTTGTGCTGGCGGTGCCCATCGTGCCGCTCGAGTTGAGCGCCATTCAGGGTGTGGCAACCATCGGCCTCGGCATAATCTGGCCCTATATGGGGCGGGCATGAGCGAAGCGGAGTACCTACGAACGTGCCCGCGAGAATGCCGGGCAGGAAAAAGCAGCTCACAATCCGCCGCGCTCGCGGAAGGCATCCTGAGGACCGTTCTATGATCGCCGTCGACAAACCGAAATCCGCTAACCTCATCCGCCGGCCGCTCCCGCGGTCGCTGTACATCGAGCCGACCAACAGGTGCAACTCGCTTTGCACCACGTGCCCGCGCACCTTCTTCCCCATGGAAAGCCCGGCCGACATGAGCTTCGAGCGCTTCAAGTCCATCGTCGACCAGTTCCCGGTGCTAGAGCGGGTAGTGCTGCACGGGCTGGGAGAGCCGATGCTAAACCACGACCTGGCGCGCATGATCGAGTACCTGAAGGCGCGGCCGGAAGGCACCTACGTGCTGTACAACAGCAACTCCATCGCGATGACCCCGCGGCGGGCCGAGGACCTGGTTGCCAGCGGGCTGGACGAGTACCGCGCCAGCCTGGACGGGGCCACGCCCGAGACCTACAGGGCTATCCGCGGCGTGGACGCGCTCGACAAGGTGGTGCGCAACCTCCGGCTGCTCGTGGAAACCAAGCAGCGCATGGGCGCGGCCGCGCCCCACGTTTCGGCGTGGTTCATCGCCATGCGGGAGAACCTGCACGAATTGCTCGACGTAATCCGCCTGACCCACGAGGTGGGGATCGGCGAGTTCTACATGCAGCGCTTCGTGTACTTCGGTGAGGGGTTGGGGGTGGAGGAACAGTCGCTCTACCGGAGGCTGAAGGACGAGGAGCGGACGCTGGTGGAGCAGGCCGAGGAGCTTTGCCGGGAGCTTGGCATGAAGTTTCAGGCGGCGGGCGCGACCACGCCTGTCAACATGATGTCGGGGGCTGCCACACCCGGAGGGTACCCGACTCCGCAGTCTAGCAGGCCGTGGAGCGAGTGCAGGCGGCCCACCACGCTAAGCTACATCACGGCCAACGGCAACGTCCTGTCGTGCTGTTTCGTTCCGTTCGCCAGCCACGACTACGCCCAGATGGGGGATCTCATCCTGGGTAACGCGTTCGAGCGGCCGTTCGAGGAGATCTGGAACGGGGCGGCCTACGGCGAGTTCCGCCGGCGAATCTTGACCGACGACCCCGCCCGCTGCTGCAAAGGCTGCGGGAGCAAGTGGAGCCTGTGATGGCACCTGTGGTGAAAGTGGTCGCCGTGATTCCGGCCTGGAATGAGGAGGGCAACATCGGGCGTGTGGTGGCCGATATCCCGCGCGATATGTGCCCTCATGTCGTGGTGGTGGACAACGCGAGCACCGACGGCACCGCGAGAGTGGCGCGAGAGGCCGGGGCGATTGTGGTGAGCCAGCCGAAGCGAGGGTACGGGCACGCCTGCGCGGCGGGGGTGGCAAAGGCCCACGAGCTAGGCGCGGACGTGGTTGTGTTCCTTGACGGGGACTACAGCGACTACCCCGAGGAGATGCCTGCGGTGGTGGGGCCGGTGCTGAGGGGTGAAGCGGACATGGTGATCGGCTCGCGGCTGCGGGGCGGCATGCCGAGGGGCGCGCTCCCGGCGCACGCTGTTCTGGGCAACCGCCTGATCTCGGCGGTGATGCGGCTGCGCTTCGGCGTGCGGATCACAGACCTCGGGCCATTCCACGCCATCAGCGCCCCGGTGCTTCGCGAGCTTGGCATGCGCGAGATGACCTACGGCTGGACGGTCGAGATGATCGTCAAGGCGGCCAGGGGAGGCTACCGGATCGCGGAAGTGCCGGTGCGCTACCGGAGGCGCCTGAGCGGCGAGTCAAAAGTCAGCGGCAACGCGGCGGCCAGTATCCGGGCCGCTGCGCGCATACTCGCCGTGACACTACGGCATGCGATATAGGGTCTCCTCGGCTCCCGGTGCGGGCGACATTGGACGGCCGGGCGCGCTGCTGGTGGCCAGCTACGTCTGCCTGTTCGTCTTGCAGCAGTCGCATACGCTGTGGTCGCGTCCCGTGCCGCTGCCGGGCGGGGAGGACGGGCCGTTTGGAGCGTTCCGCAGGCTGTTCGATCCCGGGTGGCTGAACGCCTCCCGCGCGCTCGATATCGGGTTTGCCAACGCCGTGCTGTACATCCTGTTACTGGGGTGGATCTTCGGCGTTTACCTGTTCGCGCTGAAGAAGGCCTACACGAGCCCGGCTTTTCAGGCCGGGACCTCACAGGGGAATGCGAGGGGTGCCCTCTTGCGCGTGCTGGGAGGGACGGCGCTCTCACTCGCTATCCTGGCAGTGCTGCCGGGCACATTCTCCACCGACATGCACAGCTACGCGTGGTACGGGCGCATCTTCGCGATCTACGGGGACAATCCCTTCCTGCACGCGCCGGGCGAGTACGCCGCCCGCGATGTAGGCGGGTGGCTGGAGTCTGTCTACTGGAAGGACGTTCCCTCGGTGTACGGGCCGGTGTGGGTATGGCTGGCGGGGGGCATCGCGGTCGCTGCCGAGTGGCTGGGCGGCGGCATCGGCACGCACCTGGTGGGGCACCGGCTGCTGGCGGCGGCCGCCCACCTGGCTAATGGGGCGATGATCTGGCGCGTGGCCGGCCTGCTGCTGGAGCGCTACGGCGACCGGTATCAGCGCTATGCCCCTATGTCTCATCAGCGACGCCGCAGCACGCAGCTTGCCGCTACAATGGCGTATGCGTGGAGTCCGCTGGCCCTGATCGAGTTCGGGGCGAACGGGCACAACGACGTGCTCATTGTGACGGGGCTGCTCGCCTGCTTATGGCTGCACTTGATGGGCC
>DASTEB010000087.1:0-12028 GCA_035710025.1 Chloroflexia bacterium | reverse complement strand
TCGCCCGTGGCGTAATGTTGAAACACAAAGACGCAAAGATTCTTACTGGGGCATGGTACCGGCATCAGTCCGGATACCATGCCCTAAATATATAACTCTGCGTTACCTCTGCGCCCTCTGCGTCTCTGCGTTTCAATCTTTTCGTCCTTTGCGTCTTTGCGCCTTTGCGTTTCGTTTGTTCCACGCTTGCGTGGGGATTGACTCATCTGGTACAATTCCTGCATTAGAGGTGCTCGTACCACACACAAGGAGACATAACAGACATGGCGATCGACCAGAAGACCGTTGCGTCCGAGACAGCCAATACTGACCTGATCACAATGACCGAGCCTGCCGCGGCTCAGCTTCGCGATCTCATCGCGCAGCAGGAAGGCTCCACGGAGAACCTGGGGCTGCGCGTGTTCGTATACCCCGGCGGCTGCTCCGGCATGTCCTACGGCATGGCCTTCGAGGACCAGCCCGGCGATGACGACTTCACCGTCCACGTCGAGGGCCTCAAGCTGTACGTGGACGAGGCCAGTGCTCAGTACGTCAGCGGCGCGACCATCGACTTCGAGGACAGCCTCATGGGCGGCGGCTTCCGCATCCTCAACCCGAACGCCGTGCGCAGCTGCGGCTGCGGCCACTCGTTCGACACCGGCTCCGACGCGGGCTCTGCTCGCGGCTGCGGCTGCCACTAAATAACCAACTACCTCGCAGCGAAAGGGTGCGCTCGCCGGTCACGGCGGGCGTATTCTTTTTATGGGCAACGTTCCGAGCGCCACCCCACATAAGACCACAGACCGCCTGAGGCCCCTTGCTGAGCGGGCATCGCGACTTCGCCCCGCCGAGTGGGTCATGCTGGTCGCGTTCGGGCTCTACGCCTTCGTCTTCCCCTTCGGCGTGGTGCTCCTGTCGTTCGGCTGGATGCCCTTCGGCATGGAGTGGATGAGCAGCCTGCTGCTCGGCCTGCTGGGCGTGGCGTGCGCCGGGTGGATGTGGACCAACTACGGGCCGGTGGGCGGTGTGGTGTCCGCGGCCGTCTTCGCGCTCGGCGTGGCGCTCGAGTACGTGGGCGTGCTCACGGGCGCGCCGTTCGGACGCTACACCTACACGGGCGTGCTCGTACCCGAATTCCCCGGCGGCGTGCCCGCGGCCATAGGCTTCGCCTGGCTGCTGGTAGTGGTCGGCGGGCTGTTTACCGCCCGTCGTCTTATCGGGGCTGTCCGGCCCCTCGCGCTTGCGCTTGCGGGCGCGATGCTGGCCGTGGGGCTCGACCTGCTGCTCGAGCCCGTGGCGTTCCACGTGAAGGGCTACTGGCTGTGGGCGCCCGACCCGAATGGGTACTACGGCATCCCCTGGAGCAACTTCGCCACGTGGCTCGCCGCCTCTTTCGCGCTGAACCTGCTCGCCGGGTGGCTCACGCGCTGGCGCGGCCCGCGTGAGTGGACCTGGCTCCCTATCACCCTGTACGCCATGAACGTGGCGATGTTCGGCACGGTCAACCTCGCCCACGGCTTCTGGGTGAGCGGTCTGGTCGCGGTAGGGCTGATGGCTCTTGTGTGGCTTGGCGCGCGCCGGGCTAGGGCTATTGTGCGATAGCGTCAGCCGCCGAGTACGGGCCTGAGGCTGGCGGCCCAGTTGCGGATGGCGTTCCAGTCGCGGTGGTCGCCCTCTTTCCACACCCCCATGGCGACGCTGATGCGGAACTTCATCCTGTCGCCGAACGACGGCACCTTATTCAGATCGAGCGCCCCCGCGAACAAGCCCTCGCTCACCGGTCTGACCAGTGCGCGCACCGGCGCGAGCCATCCCGCGACATGCTCGCGGTAATCACCTTTGGGCATCGCCAGCGTCATGCACACCAGGAACGCGGCGAAAGGCCTGCGCGATAGCTCGGCCTGGTTGCCGCGCACGAACTGCATCGCCTCGGGCAGCCACTGCCCGCCCTGGATGGCGCTCCCCGCCACTACCGCGCTGTAGGGCGAAAGGTCGGCCACCTCAGCCATTGGGCGCACCTCGACGTCGGCCCCGTTCTCCGCCAGCGTCTTGCCGATCTCCTCCGCAACCCCGGCGGTCGTGCCGCCCCGGCTGGCATACGCAACCAGTATCTTATTCGGCATAGTGCTTTCTCCCCGTCTGCCCACGTAGCCGCGCCCCATTTGACGCAAGCAGGCCAGACTCAGCCGACTACACCGTACAGTATGAGGGTGCCCGGCGAGGTGTACACAGGTGACAGAACGGCGAAAATCGGCCCTCCACCTTCTGCCTCCTGCCTCCTGCCTACGCACATCACGCGCTATCCGTACGCGCGATCGTGCGGCCCTTCCACGCTCCGCGCCCCGTCAGGCCCCACACCATCGAGTTGAACATGATGGCGACCAGGCACAGCATCCCCACAGGGTGCAGGAGCGAGTCGAGCACCGGATACGAGAAGCGCACCGACAGCGCTATTCTCGCGGCCACCGCCGCACCGTACGCCCCGGCGAAGGCCCATGCTGCCGCCGCCTCCCCTGCCAGGAAAGCCCACACCGCGAGCACCGGCGGGAAGACGTACAACGCGAGCAGAGCCGCCGCGCCCAGCACCAGCAGCACGGAAGAATACCCGAAGAAGGCGAAGGCGTTCTTCGAGTACCCGCGCCACACCTCGCCCGCGCTCCTGTACATGCGAGTGTGTAGGAGCGGCCCTGTATCGGCCAGGATGGTCCGGTGTTTGGCCCGCTTCACGGCCCGGGCCAGCACCACATCCTCCAGGATCGAGTCGCGCACCGCCCGGTGCCCATCGCACGCCTCGTATGCCTCGCGGGTGAAGAGCATGAACTGACCGTTAGCCGCGGCGAACGCCGGGCCTGTGCGCACCGCGTGGGCAGTGGGCAGCGGCAGCAGCGTGAACCCCGTCCAGTGCATCATCAGCGGCACCACCAACCGCTCGCCCCACGACCCTATCTCCTGTCTGGGGAAGATCGACAGCAGCCCCGAGCGCTCGCGCACCGCTATGTCCACCGCGGCCGACACTGCCTCGGGCTCGAAGCGCACGTCGGCGTCGGTGAACAGCACGTACTCAGGGCACGACCGCTCGCGCATGGCGTTGTACAGCCGGTGGCAGGCGTATGGCTTGCCCATCCAGCCGGGCGGTGGGTCGCCCGAGCCGCGCACCACGTACAGCACGGGGCCATCGTCGCGCGGCTCCCCGGCCAGGCGTTCGGCGATCTCGCCCGTGCGGTCGGTGGAGGCGTCGTCGAACACCCATATCTCCATGTCGGGGTAGTCTTGCGCGAGGAGGCCGCGCACGCACGCCTCGATATTCATCTCTTCGTCCCGCGCCGGAACGAGCACGGCCACGCGCCCATCCCTGGCCCGGGGTCCCGGCCCCGGCGTAGGCAATATAGCCAGGTTGACCAGCACGATGCCTAGTAGCACCACCGTCACGGCCAGCACAAGAAGCGCGTATCCCAGCAGTGGGGTGAGTATCACGGCTGCGGGCGCTTGCCCCGCACGGTGTCGAACGCACGGCCCGCCGACTGCAGCACCCCGTCCCACACCTGGTCGACCGATTGGCGGCCCGAGAGCAGCTTGCGATAGGGCGTGTGGTCGTAGGCCACCACGTGGCCTCGCAGGGTGTCCATCTCGGCGGTGAGTGCGGCCGTCAGGCGCTCGGTAAGCTCTTTCTGGTTGACCGGCTCGCGCTCGGCGTCCACGAAGATGGGCGGGCCGATGCGCGCGAACGCCTCGGGAGGCTGCTGCTCCAGGAAGTCATAGCGGGCGGCCACCGGCACGAGCGCGCACTTGCCCAGCCGCCGTGCGATGTTGGAGGTCCCGTTGTAAAGCTCCACCGGCCGGTAGTCGGAGTGGCGTACCATCCCCTGCGGGAACATCCACAGCGACCGTCCCGGCCGTTCTGCCAGCACCTCGGCGCTGTACTGCAGCGAGGCGACCGCGCTGCGCGGGCTTTCGCGGTTGATGCCGAATACCCCGACCCAGGTGAAGAAGAAGGTGCTGTCCAGCCTCTTCTGCTCCATCATCATGTAGCCGTCGTGTTGGAACACCAGCCGGTTGATCAACGCAGCCACGTAGCCGTCGAACCAGCCCGAGTGGTTCATGCAGAAGATCACCGGCATGGGCGGGTTGCGGCGCAGGCGCAGCGCCTCCGGGTGTACGTACACGTACACGCCGCCGAACGCCCGCCGCAGCGATGGGCGGATCAGCAGGTTGTAAACCAGGCGCTCGCCCAGCGGGTTCTTGGAGGCGCGGTAGAAGTCGCCCTCGTGCTCAAGGTTACTGTCGCTCATTTGATCAGCCTCGCAACGAGCCGGGCCGACAGCAGCACCAGCGGGATGCCCCCGCCCGGGTGGACGCTGCCGCCCACGAAGAAGATATTGCCCACGCCCGGCGCGCGGTTGGGCGGGCGCAGGAAAGCGGTCGTGCGGCTGTTGGACGACAGCCCGTAGATCGAGCCTTCCCACGCGTTGTACTTGTCGCGGAAGTCCTCGGGCGTAATCACCTGCTCGTACACGATGCGCGACCCCAGCCCCTCAAGCCCCGCTCGCTCCAGCATCGCCACGATCCTGTTGCGGTACGGCCCCTTCCATGCGGCCCAATTCGAGTCGGTATCCAGGGACGGAGCGTTCACCAGCACGAACAGGTTGAGGTGGCCCGGAGGAGCCTGCGACGGGTCGGTGCGCGAGGTACACGCCACGTAGACGGTCGGGTCGGGCGCAGGCTCGCCCCGCTCGAAGATGGCGTCGAACTCGTCGCGGTAGTCGGCGCTGAAAAAGATGTTGTGGTGGGCAAGCGAAGGGTAGTCGCCCCGCACCCCCAGCAGCAGCACGAACCCCGACGACGACGGCTCGAGCATCCCCATGCGCCTCAGCAGGCGGTTGTCGCGGTGCTGCTCGGGCACCAGCGTGGGGTAGGCGTACATCGGGTCGGCGTTGACCACCACTGCGTCGGCCGAAAGCGCCCCGCCTCCCTTGAAGCGCACGCCCGTTGCCCGCGCCCCGCGCCACCCCGAGCGGGCGGTCACACTGATCTCGGCCACCTCCGAATCGGGCTGGAAGTTGACCCCCATCTCGCGCGCCACCTCCATCAGCGCCTCTACGATGCGGTACAGCCCGCCGCGCACGTACCACCCGCCCCCGCCGATCTCGATATACGGGATCATGCACAGCGTCGCCGGAGCCTTGAAGGGCGACGAGCCGTTGTACGTGGCGTAGCGGTCGAAAAGCTGCACCAAGCGCGGGTCGCGAAAGAAGCGCCTGACCGAGCGGTGCATGCTGATGTGCGCGTCGATGCGCGTGAGGTCCAGCGCTCGTCGCGAAAGCAGGTCGCGCACGCGAGGGCGCTCGCGCATGAGGAAGATCGGCCCGGCCCGCTCGAACAGCCAGCGCGAATACGCCAGGAAGTAGAAGAACGGCGTCACGTCGCCCGGCGACAGCGTGCCCAGCGCGGGCACCAGATCGGCCAGGTTGGACGTCATGTCGAGCCGAGCCCCGTCGGCGAAGCGGTAGCGGCAGATGGGGTCTACCTGCTCCAGCGCGAGGTAGTCCTCCAGGCGCTTGCCCGCCGCCCGGAACGTATCGACCAGCACGCCGGGCAGCGTAATGAGCGACGGCCCGGTGTCGAAGCGGAAGCCCTCGGCCTCGACCAGGTTCATCTTGCCGCCGGGCCGCGAGTTCTTCTCGATCAGGGTCACGCGGTGGCCCGCGCCCGCCAGACGCACCGCAGTGCCGATGCCCCCCAGCCCCGCGCCCACAACTACGATATGGCTCAAGCTGTCGTAACCTCCCGGCCGTGGCGCTCGCGCGTGTTTTGCCCGGGTCGCGCCCGTGGGAAAGGCCCCCGCTGCATAGGACCCACACGCATTATACGCTGGAAGCAGGTGAAATGGAGCGCGCGTTACGCCGTCAGGGTGCTGCCCGAGCGGGTCTATACCCCGAGGCGTTCCAGTATACGCTGCACGAGCCAGATGAAGATCGGCAGGACAAAGGCCACCCCCAGCCCGCGCACCGTCTCTGTCCGCCAGGGCCACGTGCGCAGCTTCTCTATTACGCCCTGCTCGATCACCAGGCCTTCGAGAGCCTCTTTCAGCTCTCGCGCCACCGCCAGCTCACCGGTGGCGATCCGGCCGTTCAGATCGGCGATGGCGGCCTCGACGCACCCTGCCGCTTCATCCCGCAGCCGCTGCTTCTCCCTTTCGAGGATCCTGTGCGCGCCCAGCAGCGGCGATACGAACGTGACAGCCACGACCGCGCCCAGAAAGACCGCCTGGATTACGTCCAACGCCGAGTTGCCCGTCGTGGTCATACTATCGGCCTGGAACCACACGTAGGTCAATATGCCGATACCCAGGGCGGTGCGAGCCGTTAGACCGGACAAAGCATAGAGGGTACCCTGCTGAAAGATGTTGATGCGCGTGTGCTGCGTATAGATTTCGTTCACCATGCGTAGCTGGTGCAGCGTGTGATACACCAACACCGCGGCCACCACGTAGATCAAGGCGTTGACAGCCCAGACGAGCACGACCAACAGCTGCGACTTATCTAGTATAGCCTCCGCCGCCGCGTTGAAGAAGTTCGTAAATTGGTCAGCAACCGAATAGACGACGCCAAGCAGAGAGGCGATCAATGTGGGCCGGGCGGGCAGAGTGGTCAACTCGTAGCGCAGCCTTTCGTACCCGGCATCGTCCACCGTCAGCACCGGGCGGAAGCGGGCCAGGGCCGCCGCTGCCGAGTTATCGAGGTAGTGGATCATGCCCAGCAGGTACGCGCAGGTCATCCCCAGCAGGCCGTAGAGCACGATGTTGACCAGGGGGAATTCCTCTGTTGGCCCGCCGCTGGACCAGAGAAGGAGCACCATGTACACGAGCGACAGGCCCACCCCACCTGCCAGGTAGAAGGCCCACGAAGGGAACGGCAGCCGCTCTACCCAACCGGTCAGCCTGTCTACCCAGCTTGGCGGGTACGGGCGAGTACTCGCCGCCGGTTCGTGCGTTGCGGCCAATGACGCGGCTGGCCGGTCGGCAGTTGCAACGGCCGGTTGGTCGATGTCGCCGGGAATGTCACCGGGTGGGCGGGAGAGGGTGGTGCCCACGGCCTTACCTCCACGCGACGATGGATGGTCGTATCATAGCACATCCCGGTGCGGTGAGGTCGTCGGTTGGACACACGCTTGAGCTATTACCGCGGATCACCCCTCTGCCTGGCAGAAGGTAATCTTCGGATCAACCAGGTTCTTCTCGACGTCGTAGAAGAATTCGAAGCTCCTGGCAGGAAATGTCTCCTGCAGTGCATGCTTCCAACACACCATCAACACTTGCGCAAGGTACACGTCTAGCTCTCGAGGAAACACCTCTACTTCAGGTCCGTACAAGTTCGTTTCGGGGTCTATCAGCTTCATCCCGCTGATGCCGTTCTCAGCAAAGAAGTACGGCAAGTTCACGTAATTAACAAAGCGCTCCAGGCCCCTCGGATCCTCTTGAAGCTCTCGCTCGAACCACTCGGGTGGCATAACTACCCGTGCGTAGTTTTCAGCGAGAAAGATGCACCCATCCATCTCGACGAAATCGGGCCAGAACAGCTTGCTGAACGCCGCGGCCATGTCGTAATTGGACTCGTTAGAGAGATAGTCCCACAGACTGTATTGCGTGCCGGACTTCCATTCCTGAAAGAACGGGAGCAGGGACTCATCAAGCTCAGGTTTGCTATTTACCCTGGTGACCTTAGCCATGGCACCCTCCGGTCTATTACTTGGCGCGCGTAGAGGGCAGGACAGGGCACCTATCGCTTGACCAGCGCCATCAGAGTGGGCCAGTCTATCTCGCCCAGGCCGTTCACCAGGATGTCGGCCTCCGACAGGTCCTGGTCGTCGTTGAAGCCGTTACGCAGGCCGATGCAGTACATCCCGGCGGCCCGTGCCGACAGCACGCCGTTGCGCGAGTCCTCCACCACCACGCACCGGGCCGGGTCCACCCCTAGCTTGCGGGCGGTATGCAGGTATATCGCCGGGGAGGGCTTGCCCTCCCCCTCTATCTCCTCGGCGCTCACCGTCACGTCGAAAGCCCGGCGCAGGTCGAACCGCTCCAGCACGAGGTCGATCCATGCACGGGGCGAGGATGAGGCCAGCGCGAGCATCACGCCGTTCTCGTGCAGTAGCGACAGCAGCCCCTCGAAGCCTGGGAGCAACTCTACCTTCTCGGTGTAGATGCGGTGGGCGTTAGCGTGGTACGTCTCGAGGAACTGCTCCCGCGAGCCGCTGTAGCCGTACTCGTCGCGCAGCATGGTGAACAGGTTGTCCAGGCTGATACCGACGATGCGGCCCTGGTCCTCCTCCGTCCAGCCGGGGATGACCCGGCTCAGGAAGTAGCCCTCGACCGACTTCCAGTGGATCTCGCTGTCCACGATCACCCCGTCCATGTCGAAGATGAAAGCCTGCATCAGCCGGGCATCTCCTCCAGGGCGCGTCGGTAGACCTCGTAGTTATCCTCGCCGTGCGTCACCATGTACACCTTCTCAATAGAGTCGTTCTCGCTCAGGAACCGGGCTATCTCGCGGAGGGCGATGGGCGCGGCCCGCTCGACCGGGAAGCCGTACACTCCCGTGCTGATCGAGGGAAAGGCCACCGTGCGCGCCCCGTTCTCCGCGGCAACCTCCAGCGAGCGCCGGTATGCGCTTGCCAGCAGTTCGTCCTCGTCGTGCGCGCCGCCGTGCCACACCGGGCCGACCGTGTGCACCACCCACCTCGCCGGCAGGTCGTACCCCCGCGTGATCTTCGCATCGCCCGTGGCGCACCCGCCCAGCGTACGGCACTCCTCCAGCAGCCGCGGCCCGGCAGCGCGGTGTATAGCTCCGTCCACGCCTCCGCCTCCCAACAGCGAATTGTTCGCCGCGTTCACGATGGCGTCAACGTCCATCGTCGTGATGTCGCCCTGTATCACCTCAAGCTTCGCACCCATGGTTCTATTTAAACACAAAGGCGCAAAGACGCAAAGGTTTTATTGTTTGAACCGCAGAGACGCGGAGAGCACAGAGAACGCGCAGAGTTAAGTTGTTGGGGTTTGGCACCCAGGTTAGCTTAAGCGCCTGCCCCAATAGAATCTCTGCGTTACCTCTGCGCTCTCTGCGTCTCTGCGGTTCAACTCGTTCGTTCCTCTGCGTCTTTGCGCCTTTGTGTGAAATCAACTAAACCAGGGGGAGGCGCGGAGCTTGCGGCGGGAGGGCTTGCCTTCGTCGCGCATGGGCGTGCCCTCGTGTTCCTTCGTGCACTTGAGGCCCTGCTGGGCGCGGGCTTCCTCGGTGATGAACTCGGCCCCCTCGGCGGGCCGCACGCGCGAGCCGTACATGTTGGTGTATACCTGCGTAAACTCGGCCCCGAGCAGCAGTATCTGCGCCGAGTAGTAGATCCACACGAGCACCACCACCAGCGAGCCCGCGACCCCGAACGACGAGCCGACGTTCGCGATGCTCAGGTAGAAGGCGAGCGCGGCCTGCCCCAGGAGGAACAGGAGGGCTGTGACGAACGCGCCGAGCCACACGTCTTTCCACCCGATCTTCACGTCGGGCAGGAACTTGAACAGCAGCGCGAATATGAGCGTGAAGATGCCCAGCGACAGGATCAGGTTGAGCGCGAAGGCCCAGAACCCCCCGGCGGGCAAGAACTGCTCGAGGTACTTGCCCAGCGCAGCGACCGCCGCGCTAACGACCAGCGATACCAGCAGCAGGAACCCTGTGCCCAGCACCATGGTGAACGATAGGAAGCGGTCCTTGATTGTGGCGAGAATTCCCCGGCCCGGTGTGGGCTGCACCTCCCAGATGGTGTTGAGCGCGTCCTTTAGCTGCCCGAACACCCCCGACGCGCCGAACAGCAGCACGCCGATACCCACTACAGTGGCGATGATGTTACCCCCACCTTTGTCGGCGTTCTCCACGGTCTGGTTAATTACGTCGCCGCCCTCCTTGCCCACCACGCCCGACACCGTGCCCACAATCTGCTCCTGCACTGCTGCCCGGTCCAGGAAGAAGCTGGCGATTGAAATGGTGAGCAGGAGCAACGGCCCGATTGAGAAGACCGTGTAGTATGCCAGGGCCGCGCCGAGCCGTGGCGCTTTGTCCTCGGCCCAGCCCTTGAACGTCTGCATCAGCAGAGGGACAACACCCTTCTTGTCCCCCCCGCTCTTCTTAGGCTTGTCGCCGTTCTCGGCCATAGTGTTCGCTCCCTCAGCAACGTAGTCGTGAGAGCGACAGTGCAATCCCCGTGCCCAAAGGGGACGAAACACAAAGGCGCAAAGACGCAAAGGATGGAACGATTGAACCGCAGAGACGCAGAGAGCACAGAGAACACGCAGAGATTGTTTTTGGGGTTATGTGCCTGGGATGGGTAGGCGACCCACGAAGACGCGAAGCATCGAAGATCACGAAGGGCTTAGCTTGATCATAGCGCCCAACTCAACAGGCACCCGTGCCCAACATTAAAACCTTTGCGTCTTTGCGCCTTTGCGTTTCAACAATTAATCTCTGCGTTACCTCTGCGCTCTCTGCGTCTCTGCGGTTCAACAAATCTACGTAGCGATGCGCAGCACCGTCTCAGTGAGCGCCCGCAGGCCGAGGTCGACGTTGGCCAGGGAGATGCGCTCGTCGTGGGCGTGCATCAGCTCGGTAGGGTTGGCGCCCGGCTCGGCGCGCATCGGGCCGAACCCGTACACCGCCACGCCCAGCGGCTCGGCGAAGCGCGCGTCGCTCGCCCCTGTCGCCATGTAAGGCACCAGCGTGCCGCCCGTAAGGCTGCGGGTCACGTCCTGCATGATTTCGAACAGGTCGTTGTCGAAGCGGCTGGCCGAGCCGGGCCAGTGCTCGAACACCTCTATCTCCACGTCCGGCCCCACCACCTCCTGCACCTCGCGGGCGAAGCTTTCGGCCGTGGCGCCGGGCAGCGTCCTGCCGTCGCACGAGGCCATCGCGGTCGACGGTATGACGTTGATCCGGCTGCCCGCCTGGTGCAGGATGGTGGGCGCGGCGGTATTGCGCATCTGGGCGTTGAGGGCGTTCTTCATGGCCGGGGTGAACGGCGCATCCTCCATCGACATGTCGAACGTTGCTTCGCGCAGCAGGTCGTCCAGCAGGTCGCGGTCGTCCTGGTCGCGGGCATCGCCCAGCATCAGCTTGAGCATCCCCTCGACCGAGTCGGTCAGGTGGTAGGGCAGGGGGTTATTGCCCAGCCGGTCGAGCGCCGCGCCGAGTTTGGCGAGGGCGTTGTCGCGGTGCGGGCGCGAGGCGTGGCCGGGCGAGCCGTGGGCGCGCAGGTGGAAGCGGCACGCGCCCTTCTCGGCCACCCGGCAGGGGAAGAACGAGCGGTTGCCGATGCGCATCTCCCCGCCGCCCCCCTCGCTCAGGCCGTACTCGGCGTCGAGCCACCAGGGCATCTTGTCGGCGATCCAGCGCATCCCCTTGTACGAGCCGTCCTCCTCGTCCGCGGTGGCGAGCAGCACGACGTCGCGCTTGAGGGGCGTGCGGGTGCGGGCCAGGTGCAGGAAGATGGTGAGGTGCCACGCGCCCCACTGCTTCATGTCGACCGCCCCCCGGCCCCACACGTACCCGTCGACCACCTCGCCCGAAAACGGCGGGCGCGACCACAGTTCCGGCTCGACCGGCACGACGTCGGTGTGCGACATGAGCAGGATGGGGCGGGCCGAGCCGTCGCCCTTGAGCACGGCGCGCAGGTTGGCGCGGCCCGGCTCCGACTCGACCACCTCGCACTGCACGCCCACGCCCTCGATCTGGCGGCGTATGTAGTCGGCGGCGATGGCCTCGTTGCCGGGCGGGTTGCTGGTGTCGAGGCGAATTAGCTCCTGCAGGTGGCGCACGCACTCTTCGCCGAGCGCGGCCCAGTCGAGCGTGGCGGTAGTACCGGCCATTGGGTTGTTCTCCTCCGGTGGGTAAGGTAAGCGCTGCCGGTGTGATTATACCGCCAAAGGCCGCCGCGCTACAGGGCGCGCGTTGCTTGACACTGCCACCCCCCATAGCCTATAATTGTCTGCGCGGGCGGCTAGCTCAGTCGG
>DASTEB010000086.1:0-8351 GCA_035710025.1 Chloroflexia bacterium | reverse complement strand
AACAGCGCGACCATCCAGCTTGCCAGCACCGAGGTGACCAGGATGATGGTGGCGAGGATGACGAAGATGTCGCCCAGCACGCCGAAGTAGAACAGGGCAGCCGTGAGCAGCAGGCCCACAAGCGCCACTCGCGAGAACGAGCGGATCGATGCGTACAGGTTGTCTAGCTGCTGGCGCATGGCGGTTGCCGGGCCGGAAGTGGGGTATCCGGCCCGGCTAGCTTACCACACGGCAGGCTTCGGCGTCAGGGACTGCAGTTGGAGAAAAAGGTATTGCTCGCGATCTTCGAGGTCTGCCCCCTGGTGAGAGGGTTGTTTGGGCGGAAGTATGAGCGGTTCTCCGCATCGCACGGCTCGTTGGGCACGCTGCCGCACGGATAACCAGACATCGCGCCGGGTCTGTTGAGGAGCAGCCGCTCGATGAACAACCAGAACGTGTGGCCCGGCGGTAAATCCGCGAAAGTATACTGCTCGGGCGGTATGGTGGTGGCGAACCCGGCGGCGTTGCTGATGATCTTGGTCAGCTGGCCTCGCGTAGCGCCGTTACCGGGACGGAAGTAAGGCCTCTGCTGGTCGTCGCACGGCTCGCCGGAGCCGCCGCACGGATAACCGGCCATGACCTCGCGGCCGGCAAGCCGTTCTACCCATACCCAGAAGGTAGAGCCGTAGGGCACATCGGTGAACGTCCACTGACTCGGCGGAATCTCGTCGTCGAAGCCCGCCGACTCAGACACGATCTTGGTGACCTGCCCTCGGGTGACGAAAGCGTCGGGGCGGAAATAGGGGTCGCCGTTCGAGTTGCACGGCTCGCCCGGCCCACCGCACGGGTAGCCGGACACGATGCCCCGGCAGGCAAGGCAGCGCACGAAGGGGTAGAAAGTGTTGTCGAAGGGTACGTCGGTAAACTGCAGTGTGCAGATGGGTGTCACAGTTGCGGTGGGAGTGACGGTCGGGTTGATTTCGGTCAGGTAGCCTAACTCAATTGCAGCGTCTATGATGGCGAGGGCGACGTACGGGGACGACCAGAAATGGGTATCATCCTGGCTGGTAGAGCCCATGAGCCAGGCATTGCCCCACAGGTAGTGCTCGTGATGGGCATAGGGGTAGTTGTAGTTGCCTGCTTCGTAACCCTGGTAGCCCAGGTACGGGCTATCGACGCACAGCGGGTAAGTCGGGCAGACGGTGTCGCGGCGGTTCTGCCAGGCGGCCTGCGCCTCGGCGGGAGAGCCGTACCCGTCGACGTAGGCCCAGGCCACGTGACCCTGACCGGTAGGGAGGCAATACTCAAGGCGCCGGTGGCCCGGCGTGCCCAGCGGCCCAACGCAGTTCCAGGTAGGGTGGTTGTCCTTCACGCGCTGAAGTATCGCGTACTCAGGCTCGACGGTAGGGACACCGGTCGCCGTAGGCGTGATGCCGCAGGGCGTGGGCATGGGCGGCGGGTACTGGAGCAAATAGGTGTTATTGCCCTCGTTGCTCTCGCTCACCTGGTTGAGCACGTCCACGGTAAGGGTGATGGGCAAGTGAGTAATCCACTCCGAAGGGACGCAGGTGCCCACAATGCACAGGTACGCCCAGGAAGTGTTCGCCGGGAGAGAAGGCACCGGCACGTCGAGCACCTGGCCGATGCCGTTGGTCGCACGCATCACCGAGCTCCCGGCCGTTACGTTCTCGGAGGCTGCGAAGTGGGTGGTCATCCTCAGCACCGTATCGGGGCACACTGAGGACCACGCTGCCGTGCCGGTGAGGTCGTACACCGTGCCGCTGGTGGCGGTGGGCCACACGGTGGGCGTGCGGGTCGGCGTGTGGGTGGCGGCGGGCTGCGGCGTGTGGGTGCCGGGCGGGAGATAGCCCAGCGTAATGGCGGCGTTCATCACCGCATTCGCCACGGGGGGCGCGCCACGGAAGTGCGTGTCGTCGCTGCTCACCGCGCCCATGAGCCAGTTGCCGCCGGACCAGTACACTTCGTAATGCGCATAGAGGTACGCCGTGTTACCGGCTTCGTATGACCGGTACCCGCCGACAACACTCTCGAAGCAGATCGGATACGTCGGGCACACGTTGTCGCGGCGGTTCTGCCAGGCGGCCTGCGCCTCGGCCGGCGAGTTGTAGCGGTCGATGTAGGCATCGGTAGGGTGGCTGAAGTAGCCGAAGGGGTTGCAGTCGGTGAGGTAACGGTGGCCGGGCGTACCCAGTGGGCCGGTACACGACCATTGTGTGTAGTTCGTCTTAACATAGTCGAGCACCGCGTATTCGGGCTCGACCGTCGGCGTGGGAGTGATAGCGGGCAAACCGCCCGATGGTCCGGCGGCGTACCGGAATTGGGGAACGGTCGCGGCGACCGACGGAGACGAGCCGGGCCCGGTGGCAGCTACCGCCAGCGCGAACAAAGCGAGCAGTCCGAGCGCCCACTTGAGGGCAAGCCTGGGAGTGAACATAGTGGTCCTCCGCGCGTGAAGGCTACAAATACGCGCCTAAAGCGCCCCCGTACTGTGCATTATAGCACTGCATCACCGGCCCGGAATAGCCCATCCGGGCGAGCACTACGCTCGAAGTGTGGCCTTCTTCGTGCTTGACAGGCTTCGTATATTGGTCGTAAGATTACCCGTGCTCCGGAGCGGGCACGGGTAACACGTACAGATCAACACGGCGTGACGGTCGGGGAGGCCGGACACGCGATGAAGGACTAGATGGCAACAACCAGGAAATCAGGCACGACAAGGAAAGCAGCGAGCAAAGCGACAACCGCTAAGCGCGGCACGACCGCGCGCGCCTCGTCAACATCCACCCGCTCCGTGGCGAGCAAGAACGGCCCCGTCGTCCGGGGCAACACTAACCTAGTGATCGTGGAGTCGCCCGCCAAGGCGCGGACGATCAAGAAGTACCTGGGCCGCGACTTCGCGGTCGAGGCGAGCATGGGCCACGTGCGCGACCTACCCAAGTCGACCCTTGGGGTGGACACCGAGCGCGGCTTCGAGCCGCAGTACGTGGTGCCCCGCGACAAGAGCAAGACGGTCAAGGACCTGCGCCAGCGCGTGCAGTCGGCCCGTGCGGTCTACCTTGCGACCGACCCCGACCGCGAGGGCGAGGCGATCGCCTGGCATGTGCGCGAGGTCACGGGCGCGGGCGGCGCAGGCCAGCCGGTGTTCCGCGTCGAGTTCCACGAGATTACCCCGCACGCCGTGCAGGAGGCCGTGCAGAACCCGCGCGAAATAGATATGCGCCTGGTGGACGCGCAGCAGGCCCGCCGCGTGCTCGACCGGCTGGTGGGCTACCGGCTGTCGCCCCTGCTGTGGAAGAAGGTTCGGCGCGGGCTGTCGGCCGGGCGCGTGCAGAGCGTGGCGGTGCGCCTGGTGGTGGAGCGCGAGCGCGAGATAGAGGCGTTCGTCCCGGTCGAGTACTGGAGCATCGAGGCCGACCTGAGCAAGTGCCCCTCGGGCAAGAAGAAGGACGCCTTCCACGCGGTGCTGAACCAGGTACGCGGCAAGAAGCCCGGCCTGAACAACGGCATGCAGGCCGACGAGGTCATGCAGGCGCTCGACGGCGCTCAGTACGTGGTCGAGAGCGTGAAGAAGCGCGAGGCGCAGAGGCGCCCGTCGCCCCCGTTCACCACGTCGACGCTGCAGCAGGAAGCCGCGCGCAAGCTCAATTTCGCGGCCCGCAAGACGATGCTGGTGGCCCAGCAGCTTTACGAGGGCATCGACCTGGGAGGCGAAGGCTCAACCGGGCTCATCACCTATATGAGGACCGACTCGGTCAACGTGGCGAGCGTGGCCCAGCAGGAAGCGCGCGAGGTGATCGCGCAGCGGTATGGACGCGAGTTCGTGCCCCATACGCCCCCGACCTACGCGCGCAAGAGCCCGCGCGCGCAGGAGGCTCACGAGGCCATCCGCCCGACGATGGCCGCCCGCGACCCCGACTCGATCAAGCAGTTCCTCGCGTCGGACCAGTACAGGCTGTACAAGCTCATCTGGCAGCGCTTCATCGCCTCGCAGATGGCCAACGCCGTGTTCGACCAGACCACGGTGGACGTCGGCGCGGGCAAGCCCGGCCTACCGGCACCCCGGCCCTACACCTTCCGCGCCACCGGCTCGGTGATCAAGTTCCCCGGCTTCATCTCGGTGTACCGGGAGGGACACGACGCGGGCGACGCCGCCGACGAGATGGACCAGGCAGCCCTGCCGCCCCTCGCCGAGGGCGAGGACCTAGACCTGCTCAAGCTGTGGCCCGAGCAGCACTTCACCCAGCCGCCGCCCCGCTACACCGAGGCCACGCTGGTGAAGACGCTGGAGGAGCAGGGCATCGGCCGCCCCTCGACCTACGCGCCGATCCTGTCGACCATACAGGACCGCGGGTACGTGGTGAAGGAAGACAAGAAGTTCGAGCCGACCGAGCTTGGCATCGCAGTAAACGACCTTTTGGTCGAGCACTTCCCCGACATAGTGGATGTGGCCTTCACCTCGACGATGGAGGGCGAGCTTGACGACGTAGCCTCGGGCGAGCGGCGCTGGCAGCCGGTGATCTCCGAGTTCTATGGGCCGTTCGAGGACGCGCTGGCGCAGGCCGAGACGCGGGTTGGCCGCATCGAGGTATCGCGCCCCGAGGCGCAACGCACGGGCGAGATGTGCCCCGAGTCGGGCCACGAGCTTGTTATCCGCGAGAGCAGGTTCGGGCCGTTCATCGCGTGCTCGGGCTTCCCGGCATGCCGCTACACGCGCCCCATCGTGGTGAGCACGGGGGTGGAGTGCCCGCAGTGCGGCCAGGGCGAAATCGTAGAGAAGAAGAGCCGCAAGGGCCGCACCTTCTACTCGTGCAGCCGCTACCCCGACTGCGACTTCTCGCTGTGGGAGCGTCCTGTTCCCCTGCCCTGCCCGCAGTGCGGCGGCCTGATGACCGTCATGGGCCGCGCTCAGCGCCAGGACGGCGTGCAGAAGGTGAAGTGTACCCGCTGCGGCCACATCACCGAGTGGGATGGCCGCTCGCCCGAGGAGACCGAGAAGGTGTACGTGGCACAAGGCGCTTAGGCGCAGCGCCGGGACCTAACAACCACAGCACACACCCACACCGCCGGGGGTAATCGATGCGGCTAACTGCGCGCCAGACGCTGGGCGGCGTGATTGCCTTTGTGCTTCTCATGCTGGCTGTCGGCACCCGGGAAGTGATCAACTCACTGCCCGATGTTGCTCCCGGTGATTACGGCGTAGCCAATGTGGGCCTCGTGGCCGGGGCGGCGGCGATGGGCGCACTGGTCGTGCTGCTCCTGCGGCTCCTGGTCGCCTGGCCGAGCACGGCAAAACAAGCCACTGAGATTGAGGAGGTTCCCTCACAGCAGCTCAATCTAAGGTGGTACTGGGCTGTCATGGTAGGCTTTGGCTGGGCGGGCACGTTCTTGACGATCATAGGCATCGCCCGGGGCTGGCATTGGACGGACATACTAATCGGCGCCGCGATACTGCTTACCGCATGCGGCGCGGCCTACCGAATAGCGCGCAGACTGTACGCGTACGAGTAGACCGGCACTCGGTATAAGTAAAAGGCGAGGGAGGGCATAAGCCCTCCCTCGCTATTTGATGCCGCTTTTCCTCTACCGATTGATCAGGATGAGGACCCCGGCGGCGAGGGCCAGTATGCCCATGATGATGCCTTGGCCGTCAAAGGCGATGTTGAACAGCGCCAGCAGCCCGTACAGGATGAGCCAAATGGCCAGCAGCAGGAATCCCAGGTTCTTGGTGATTGTCACGGTTGATATCCCTCCTCAGGGTTGCTCTCAACGCTGAATAAGTGCCTCTCTGCGGCAGCGGTACGCCCCGCGTTTGCTATAACGCGCATGGCCGCTTGGGTGTTATGCTAGATAGCCGTAGAGGGACAGCACGATGGTATCTACCGCGCCATCACTGTGGCACTTCCCGAAGGACCTCAAGGGTATATTTCCTCGCCTATCCACTGCGCGGAGTTGACGATCTGATCTATTCTGTCCATCAGGATATCGAGTCTGCGGGGGCTTGTTGCGAAGCTGCTGACCTCTTTGCGGCGACCGTTCATCTCTACCGTAAGAGTGTACGTGGGTGAGTCGTGACCGGCGCCAATGTAGGACTCGTCCAGGCTGAAGAAGTCCGCCTTCTTTATCTCGGTTGCTAATTCCGTAAGCGTCGCGCCATCTAGCACCCCTGTGGCCGCACCCTTCACCTTTGTGTAGGACTCGCCCTGGAACGTTACCTTCCCGTCCGGCTCGATGGTAAGGGTGTAGTCCGGACACGAGCCGTTGCACATCGTCCTGTCGAGGGTAATTCGCAGGTTCTGCATTTCGGCGGCTGTGGGCGTCGGTACTGCCGGTTCGTCGGCCAGGAGTTCGTACTGTGGATCCCAGACCGCCTCGCTCCTTTCCAGCAACATAAGGTCGCCGCTGAACTTGATGCGCTGGCCGTACTTAAGCTGCGCTACTTCCTCGTCAGTGAGGTAAGCCAGGTACATTTCCGGGTAGCCCCTTAACTCCTTACTGGCTCCGTGGAACGGATCGTACAGATATACCGGCAACCGGTGCTTGTCGGGAATGTCTTTGTAGTCCTTGTCGTATTCCTGACTCCACCAGGCAACCCACCCGATTGTCTCCTCCAACCGGCATCTTGCCAGCTTCGCGCCAAAGTCCCTTTCACGGGCCAAATACGCGTCCTGAGCTTCGCGATATTTCTTTGTATCGTCGCCATATTGTTCTCTGTCGGTCGAATCGCCTACAATCTCACGCCGGAGAGCGATTACTTCCTCGTAGGTCAGTTCGCCGCCCGCCTCGAAAGCCTGACGAGCGCGGGCTATATCGACGTCCGGGGTTGGTGGTAGCGGCGTTGTTGGGGAGGGTGACGTTGTAGGCTTGCCATTCTGGGTGCTCAAAGGCACATCCCCGCAACCTGCAAGCACTAGCATAGCAAGTAGGCACAAGACGACAGCCGATAATGCTGGCCTCGGGATGGGACGGTGGCTGTTCAAGATTATCTCCTGATTACCGAACTACTACCATCCGCGAATGGTTCCACCGGTTCGCTGTCCGGCTCGTCCGCGCCTAAAGATCGACTTCGGACAACCCGGCCGACTTGAGTAGATGCTTTAGCAGACCTATCTTGAGCGGCTTGTTCCCATGTACGGGAACTGATAACCGAACTACGCTTCCTGACCTGCCGTAGATGTGGTGGCTCCAATGTATTCGTCTCAGTTCCCACCCTTATCGCTCAAGTACCCGGGCGAATTCTTTGCCCGTAACCGACTTCATACGGCGATCTCGACCACACGATCTCGATCCGTATCCTCGGGTGTGTCCACATCTACTGCCAGGCAGCCTTCGACCGCCTCGTATAGGTTCTGCAGCAGTTCCTCGAAGGTGTCACCCTGTGTCGCGCAACTCGGAATCGCGGGGACTTCCGCCCAGTAACCACCTTCCTCTGCCTCATGAACAACTACTTTTAGCTTCATATTCGTGCTCCTATCGTAATTGTACAATACGAGCCAACACCTACCCCTACCCACTCTCCTTCGCTCGCTTGTGCAATTCGTACAGCACGCCCAGCGCCTCAAGGGGAGACATATCCTCGGGGCGGAGGCTGGCTAGCTCCTCGCGCAGGGGATCGGGGCCAGAGTTGAACGACATCTGCACCTGGGCGACCTCGACCGGCTGCTGCATCGCCTGGCGGCGCGACTCTTTCCCGCCGCCGCGCTCCAGGTCGGACAGGATGTCCTCGGCGCGGCGACGGATAGCGCGGGGCAGGCCCGCAAGCCGGGCGACGTGGATGCCGTACGAGCGGTCGGCCCCGCCCGGCACGATCTTGTGCAGGAACACCACCCGCTCGCCGTCCTCGGCCACCGCGACGTTGTAGTTGCGCACCCGGGGCAGTATCTTCTCAAGCTCGGTCAGCTCGTGGTAGTGGGTGGCGAACAGCGTCTTCGCACCCAGCCGGGGCGAGTTGTGGATGTACTCCACCACGGCGCGGGCGATGGCGAGGCCGTCGTAGGTCGAGGTGCCGCGGCCTATCTCGTCCAGGATGATGAGCGAGCGGGCAGTAGCGTGGTTGAGGATGTTGGCCGTCTCCTCCATCTCGACCATGAAAGTCGAGCGCCCGGTCGCGATGTCGTCGTGCGCGCCCACGCGGGTGAAGATGCGGTCCACAAGCCCGATGTGAGCGTCCTCGGCGGGCACGAACGAGCCGACCTGCGCCATCAGCGTGATCAGCGCGACCTGCTTGATGTACACGCTCTTGCCCGCCATGTTCGGCCCGGTCAGCAAGATGATGGCTGCATCGCTGTTGTCCAATTCGGCATCGTTGGGCACGAACACGTCGTCGCGCAGGGTCTTTTCGACCACCGGGTGGC
>DASTEB010000085.1:0-12582 GCA_035710025.1 Chloroflexia bacterium | reverse complement strand
TCGGCACGGTACACCACATCGCCTACCGCGTGACCGACGACGAGGACGAGCTTGCAGTGCGTTCGCAGGTGATCACGGCGGGCGGTCGGCCCACCGACGTGATCGACCGCTTCTGGTTCAAGTCGGTTTACTTCCGCGAGCCGGGCGGCGTGCTGTTCGAGATCGCCACCGACGGCCCCGGCTTCGCGGCCGACGAGGACCCGGCCCACCTGGGCGAGCAGCTTATCCTCCCGCCGTGGCTCGAACAGTACCGCGAGGCGATAGAGAAGGCGCTCCCGCCGCTCACCATGCCCACGGCCACAGTCGGGTAGACCTCACCTGACGGCAGCCGGTAGGGGAATGCCCTCGCCCTTCCCCTACCGGCTGCCGCCCGCCGACGTGCCCCCATCGAGCACGCGGTAGATCTGCACCTGCTCGTTGCTGTAGGCAAGCTCCCACAGGCCGCGCGGCGCGCTTGCGAACTTGGCGATGCCCGCGGGTTCGGCGTTCGCACGCTCCAGCGGGCCGACCACCACGTAGGCCGCCCCGTAGCGGCGCAGGATGTCATGCGCCTCGCGCGCGCTCGTGGTGTCGTATAGCTCTTTCACGGCCTCTATACGCCGCGTGACCATGTCGCCCGACACGACGCCGCGCTGCTGGCGCTGGTGCCAGTCCCACCCCACTATGGAGGGCAGGCCGGTGTAGTTGGCGTAGCGGTTGCCCCAGCCGTACAGGATTGGGTAGGTGTTGATCTCGGCGATCACAGGGGAGCCTTCGACGTTGCGCTCCATCCACTCAATGGCGTCCTTGTCCCAGGCAAGCTCGATCTGCGCCTCGCCGTTGGCTATGGCCGCGGTGTTCATGTATGCCGTGCCGTCGAGCGTCTGCCCGGGCGAGTTGGCGAAGCGGTCGCCCACGCGCACGGGGGTGGCGATCAGCGGGTAGAGCAGCACGGCCGCGAACAGGCCGACGAAGCCCCAGCGCCACGCCCGCCGCCAGCCGCGCGGCACCCCGCCAATGCGCTCCCATACAAGCGAGGCCGCCGCCGCCCCCGCGAGGCCGAACAGCACCCACACCTGCAGGTAGAATTTGAACACGGTGTTCATGCGGCTGATGTCGCCCTTCAGCACCACGAACTCGACGAAGAGGCTGAGCGCAAGCCCAACCCCCACGAACACCAGCGCCATCTGCCAGCGTGGGTCGATCCGGCTGCGCCAACCGAGCAGAACGGTCAGCGTGAGCAGCCCAACCAGCACCCCCGGCAGGAACATGCCGAGCGCCACGAGCACCACCGCAAGCACGACGGCTGCCCGCGCCACCCCCATGCCGACCTGGTAGGCCAACGTGGGGCGCACAACCGCCCGGTACAGGCGGTCCATCCGGCGCAGGCGGCGCGGCCTGAACAGCACCCGCCCCGACAGGCGCATGGCGCGCACCAGCGGGTTGTGGCCCTGCCCGTACAGGAAGTCGACCAGCAGGGCCGCGCCGATCACGAACAGGAAGAAGCCGTGCGCGATGATGTAGTCGCCCACGGAGGTGCGGGAGCCGCCCCACAGCCCAAAGCCGTCGTACGCGCCGCCGAACGAGCGGTGGAACGGCAGGAACAGCAGGTATGCCAGCGCGACGACCACGAGCCAGCGCACACCCGCCCGCCACACGCCCGCGAGGGTCGGCCTGCCCGCGGCGTGCCACTCGCGAAGCAGGAAAGCGGCGAGCACCAGCAGCGTGTAGGTAGGGAAGTCCCAGGTGTTGGTGGGCCACAGCGCGCCCACGGCCAGAGCCAGCAGGCCGAGCCGGAGCCACTCCCACCCATCGCGCCAGGTGCGCTCGATGGGCGCGCGAAGCAGGGCGAACGTCAGCCCGAGCGCCAGCAGCGTGAGGGGCAGGGCCATGGCGTGGGCGTGGAGGTCGCCGAACAGGTAAGTGAACCAGGGGAACTCGTTGATCGGCCCCGCCTCTCCCTGCGCGGGCGTGATGGCCCGGGTGGCGTTCCAGTACCACCAGTCGGTGCGCACATCCAGCGGCTTGCCCGCCAGCAGCGCGTCAAGCCCCGTCAGCAGGTGTACGACGTAGTCCACGCCCGGCAGGCGCTGCGCGGGCGGCGCGGTGCTCAGTTTCGACACGCTCTCCAGCACCAGCTTCAATTCGCCCAGGTTGCCCACCACAGCCACAAACAGCGCGCCGAGTAATCCGAAGCGCACCTCGCGCCGCCCCACCGTCTTGCCCGCCCGGTGTACCAGGGCCAGCGCCACGCCGAACGCGCCCGTCGCGGTCATGGCGAACAGCGTGGGGATGGCGAGGTTATATGCCACCTGCGGCACGATGCCCGTCAGCTTGACCAGCATCCCCACCAGCGCGAAACCGAAGTAATAGTAGTTGATGTAGCCGCCCGCGAACCACGGGTCGTAAGGCGGGAACTGGGGCGACTTGACTACGGCGTTAAGGTAGGCGAAGTCCATCGGCTTTTCGCCGCCCAGCCCCGGGTGCCACAGGTCGGGGTTGGACCAGCGGATGAAGAGGAACAGCGCGAACGCTACCCAGAAGATGCTCTCGATGGTGAGCAGCAGCCGCCAGTGCCCCGCGGCGAACTCGCGTATTTCCACGCGCTGCCTGCGGTAGATGACCACGGCGCCCGCCCCCACTACCAGCAAGGTCAGCCAGATGCCCCACGCCGAGAACTCGACCAGCCGCGCGGACGAGGCCAGCCACACAAGCCACCCTACCAGCAGCAGGCCGAGCGTCTTGGACAGGGCATAGCCCCGGTCGGGCAGGTGCCGCCCCACCAGGAACAGGTACGGCGCGGCCAGCACGCCGAGCAACAGCAGCAGCAGCGCCCACGTCACCACCGGCATGGCGTTGGACAGGCTCGCCGGGTCGAACAGCTCGGACCAGGTGCCGGACTGGGTGTACTGCTCGCGCTGGGCGGGGGTCAGCAGGAGCGCGTTGGGCGCGGAGGTCGCCTGCTTTGCGTTGAGCGCAACCACGTCTTCCCAGACGATGCCCTCGGACAGCATGCGCTCGGCGCTTTCGCGGTCGTATTGCTCGGTCTTGCGGAAGATTTGCACGCGCGGGTGGTCGTACACCGTAAAGGCTTCCTCGGCCCGTTGGTCAGAGATAGGTATGCCAAGAGGCGCCGGGTACGAGGTGAACTCGGCCGCGCGCTCGAATCCGAGCCTGCCGCCAAACAGCAGGTCGTAGTAGCGTATGGTCATCGGGAAGCGCACGGGGATGCGGGCCACCGAGTCGTACACGCGGTTGCTGCTCACCACGAGGTAGTCGGCCTGATCGAACCGGTCTAGTACCTGCTGGAGCTTTTCGGGGCTGTCGGTGTTGAACCACTCAAGCTGCACGCCCTGGTAGATCTTCGGGTAGGGGTCCCTGCCGTCGAGGCGCACGGGCAGCGAGTCGTCCCAGTGCTCGTTGGCGATGGCGGTGCCCGGCTCGACGTTGTTGTAGATCCAGCGGCTGGCCTCGATGCGCGTGTTCTGGCGCAGGTACACCCCGGCGAAAGCCGCGGCCCACAGCATCGTGCCCAGCACGACCACGCCCAGAAGTATGCCCGCGCCGCGCGGGGTCAGCCTGAGCGCGAAGTCGTTGCGCGGCTCGGCGGAACTGAGGCGGAACAGGCGCGCGGCCCGCGGAGGCAGGGTCAATGTGCGCGCGGCGGCTCCTGCCCTCGCCCGGTCCCAGGCCCACACCAGCAGCCACGCGGCCAGCAGGGCAAGCATCGGGTAGATGGGCAGGAAGTAGCGCATCGACTTGACCCACTGCGTGCCCTGGTGGAGGAACAACACGGCCACCCAGGCCACCGGGATGAGGTGGACCCACTCGCGGCGGCGCACCAGCCGCCAACCCGCTACGCCCCACCCGGCCCACGCTGCCAGCCCCAGCGGCAGGCCCATGCCCCACAGCACCATGTTGCTCCAGGGGAAGAGCAGCGCCGTGCGGTTGGCCCACTGGTGGTTGGGCGGGGTGTCCATGTCGCCGCCCACGTTTCGGCGCGTCTCGTCCAGGTCCTGCAGCCAGCGTTCGCTCGGCGCGAACGACAGGACACTCGACCCGGCGAAGGCGTCGGGCTGGGCGATGCGGAACACGAGCACCGCCGCGGCCACCGCGAGCAGCAGGCGCACCACGGTCTGTTCGGTGGTGATGGCGCGGCCGCGCGTGATCCTGAGCCCTGACACGGCATGTGGCCCGCGGTCGCGGAACACCAGGTAGAGGCGGTAGCCCACAACCAGCGCGAAGATGAGCGCAAAGGTGAAGATGGACAGCTTGCTCGCCAGCGCGAGGCCGAAGAACACGCCCGCCAACACGTAGTTCCACACGCCCCCGTGCTTTTGCACGCGCACGAGCCAGTAGATCGCGCCCGTGATGAAGAACGCGGTGAACGTCTCGACCACGAAGAAGTGCGAGTACTGGATCGCCAGCGCCGACAGCGAATAGAACAGCGCCGCGAGCAGAGCCACCCGTTTGTCGCGGTACAGGCTGCGGGCGATGAGGAATAGGAAGATGATCGTGCCGAGGTCCATGAGCGCGCTCAACCCCCGGCCCATCAGGTTGACGGTAGCGTTGGGCGGCTGGCCGAGGGCCACCGCTATGCCCTTGAGCAGGGTGGTCGGCAGGGTGCCGTAGGCGAAGAATTCGAAGCCGACGTTGCGCGGGTTGAGGGGCGAGGCGGCCTCGTCGAAGTACTCGCCGATGCTCGACGGCCAGCGCAGCGAGGCCTCCACCATCGTCATGAAGCGCTCGTCGGGGTTGAGCAGCTGTCCCTCGTCCCAATTCATGCCGACGAGGCGAAGCCCGCCCCCCATGATCAGCACGGCGACTAGCGCCACGGGCACGGCAAGCCTGTGAGCCAACAGCCCTCGCAGGACGCCCGGCCACGCCCGGCGCTCGACAGGCTCGCGGGCAGCGGCGGGCCGGGCGGGCCGCTGCGGGCGGACGGGTACTCTTACGACGCGGACTCTACTGCTCATGGAGATGCACCCTCGGTTGATGGTGTTGTGTGAAGTCTGGCGAGAGAATTGCGGTGGGGTGGGCCTGGGCGGGCGGCGAGGGCGCCTGCGGGCGCGTGCTACGGCTTGACGGCTCGGACAAGGACGTTGACGTAGCTCCCGGCGTCGGCGGCCGAGGGGCGCTCGTTGCGGCGGTCTATAGCCCGGAAGACCTTCAGCCCTATGTTGATGGGGTTGAGCAGGCTGCCGCTGTTCTCCTCTCCGCGGAAGCGGTCGGCGCTGGCGCGCATGGAGGCGGGCAGCAGGTTGCGCTCGAACAGCGGCTTGCCGATGCCGTACACGAGGAAGTGGGCGAACGGGAAGCTGTAGTGCGTGGCCTCCTCCACCGCATCCACCCGGAAGCCCGCGCCCGCGATACGCTCTGCCAGGTCGTCAGGCTCGTACAGGCGCTCGTGGCCCGACCAGATGCCGACCAGCGGCCCGGTGCGGAAGGGCTCTCCGCCCAGTCGCGTCCACACGCTGTTGATGGGGTCCCACCAGAAGGGGTACCGCGCGTGGGGCACCGAAATGGCGAGCACGCCCCCCGGGCGCAGGATGCGGTACAGTTCGCTCAAGCCCCGGCGGTCGTCGGGCAGGTGCTCCAGCACCTCCGACATGATGATCTTGTCGAACGACTCGTCGGCGAACGGCAAGCGGAGGATGTCGCCGCGTACCAGCCCGGCAGGCACCCCCTCGCGCCGCGCCGTCTGCAGGCGATCGAGTTGGCCGTCGAGGCCGACCATGCGCAGGTCGCGCAGCCTGCCCATCATCATGAGGTACACTCCGAAGCCGCACCCGCAGTCGAGCACGCGGTCGCCGTCGTGCAGGTCGAGGTAGTCGAGCAGGATGCGCGCCCGGCGGCGGTAGGCCATGTCGGCCTCGTTGCGCATGATGCGGTCGAGGGTGCGGTGGTCCTCGCGGGTGAGCGAGCGCCACTTACGGCCGCGGGCGGGCCGCTGAGCCGGGCGCGCCGTGGATTGCACGCTGGCGCGGCCGCTTGCGAAGTCGTTCAGCGGCGCGAAGGCGTTGACGTAGGCGTGTACGAATGCATAAGCCGAGGCGTGGGCCCGGCTGCTCGCTCGCGCCGTGAGCCGGGCGGGTTCCGGAACGCGCTCGCGCGCCAGGCGGGCCATCGTGCTCTCGTATTGCTCCAGCGAGCGCTCGGTGCTGAAGGTGCGGCGTACGGCCTCCGGCGTCGGGCGCGGCGGGTCGGGGTCGGTCAGCGCCTCGGCCAGCGTGCGGGCCAGGGCGAGGTGATCCCGGGGCGGGCTGAGCCGTCCGAAGCCGGTGTCGCGCACCACCACGCGGGCGCCGGGTATGTCGGTGGCTACCACGGGCGTACCGCTGAGCATCGCCTCGACCTGCACCAGGGCCATCATGTCGGTACGGCTGGGCAGCACGAACAGGTCGCACATGGCGTAGAAGTTGGCCATGTCGCGGGGGTCGCGCAGCAGGCCCATGAAGGTGATGTGCTCCTTCTGTGCCTCGACCATCGGGCGGCATTCTTCGTAGAAGCTTTCGTAGATGATGTTGGTCTCGCCCGCGTACACCAGGTGCGCCCCCGGCACAGCCTCGCGCACCAGCGGCATCGCCTTGAGGAGGTAGTCGAAGCCCTTCTCGCGCACCCACCGCCCCGCGAAGCCTATCAGCCGCTTGCCCTCAAGCCCCAATTCGGCGCGGCGCGCGGCCACGGCCGCCTGATCGGGCGCGGGGAAGTCCACCGGCGGGTAGACGCAGGTGAGCTTGTGCGACAGGCCGCGAAGCAGGCGCGAGTTGTCGGCGTAATCACGGCTGTACGAGGTCACGCCGTCGGCAAGCTGCCCGGCCGAGCGCAGCAGCACGAACGCCAGCTTCTCCAGCGTCTGGTTGAGCAGCCCGGCGGGCATGACCACGTCGCCGTGGTGGGTCATTAGCAGGGGCTTTCCCTGGGCGCGGCAAATCAGCGCGACCACCGGCGCCTCGGGCAGAGGCGTGTGGATCTGCACCACGTCATGCATGGCGGCCAGCTTCCACGCCGCGTGGGGGAACGCGGGAGTGATCATGCCCCGGTTGAAGCGCGAAACCGGCTGCAGGCGTATCACGCGCACGCCGTTGAGCATCTCGTCGCGGGCGAGGTCGGGGCTGTGGCGGGTGGTGAGCACGGTGACCTGGTGACCGCGGACGGCCAGCCCCTCGGCGACCCTGGTGGCATGTACAGTCAGCCCCGTCCAATGGGGATGGTAATACGTAACCACGGAGAGTATTTTCATGCGGGAATCTCCGGGGCCGGGCGCTACTGCTGCTAGAGGGAAATGGGAGAGCGAGTAACGGCCGGAAGGTGCAGGGCTACAGGGCGACTCGGGGCAACGATAATACGTGCCCGCACCCGCGAGCCAGGCGATGCTAGGTTGTGAAGATGTAGGCCAGCACGAAGGGGGAGGAAGAGAAGTAGAGTGCGAACGGCGGCCGCACTAAGCGCCCTCATGCGGCCAAGAGTAGTAGGACCTAATTATAGGGGCGCGGCGCATCCCGCGTCAATACCTATTTCGGGGTAGAGGGTGGTTCCAAACGCAGAGACCTTTGCGCTCTTGCGCCTTTGTGTTCCGTTTTCGTCAGCCTAGTTGCCGCCGTGGAGCGGTATCCGCGCGCCGTTGACGACCTGTGCGTCGTCAGAGCAAAGGTACAGTATCGCCGAGGTGATTTCCTCGGGCGTGGTCCAGCTTGCGTTCTTGGGGGTCGGCTCGCGGTCGCGCTCGCGCTCGGCGTCTATAGAGCGCACCTGCAGCACGTTGGCCGTGACGCCTGTGCGGGCGACCTCCTTCGCCACCGTGAGCACCAGCGCTTCCTCGGCGGCCTTGGCAGCGGCGTACGGTCCCAGGTTCGCTCCGGGGCTTGTGGCGAAAGGCGACGACACCACGACGATGCGCCCCACCCGTTCTCCACCAGGCGCGGCACGAACGCCTGCGCAAGGTAGAAGGTGGTCCACACGTGCTGGTTGAGCATGTCGGCGAGGTCGCTCGACGGCACGTCGGCCAGGGCCTTGCCGCCCGTCCAGCCTCCCACCAGGTGCAGCAGGATGTCCACCCGGCCGAACTTCTCCACCACGCGCTCGGCGGCCTGCCCGGCAGCCCGCGGCTCAGTAAAGTCGAACACGCCGGTCAGCTGGCGGTCTTGAGGCAGCTTGAGCTCGCCCGCCAGCGCATCGAGCCGCTCGGCGTTGGTGCCGGTGAGCACGAGGCGGGCGCCCTCGGCGGCGAGGGCCTTCGCCGCGACCCTGCCGAGGCTGCCCGTCGCGCCCGTGATGACGGCTATACGGTCCTTCACGATCATGGCTCTACTCCTGTACCTGCTCGAGCGCGTCCACCTGCGCCTCGGTCATGCCCTCGACGACCGGAAGGTCCATCTGCTCCTGCAGGCGCTCGTGCTCGCCGAACTCGATCAGGTGGCCCGAGCGGGTGGCCTTGGTGTGCAGGTAGAACGCGTTGTTCGTGTTCGGCGGAATAACCAGCGGGGTGCGGCCCGTGACCTTGATGCCGTGGTCTATCAGGCCCTGTATCTTGCGCGGGTTGTTTGTCATGAGGTTGACCGACTTGACCTTGAGCGAATGGAGCATGTGGGCGGCGGTGCTGTACTCGCGCTCGTCGTCGTGGAAGCCGAGGGCCAGGTTGGCGTCAACCGTGTCGTAGCCGTAGTCTTGCAGGCCGTACGCCCTGATCTTGTTGGTCAGGCCGATGCCGCGGCCCTCCTGCCTCAGGTAGAGCAGCACGCCGCAGTCCATCTCGCCGAGGGCGCGCAGGGACGCCTCAAGCTGGTCGCGGCAGTCGCAGCGCAGCGAGCCGAGCGCGTCGCCCGTAAGGCATTCGGAGTGGATGCGTACCGGCACGTCCTCCTCGCCGGTGGGGTCGCCGCGCACGATGGCGGCGTGCTCTTTGTTGTCGCGCTTGTTGTAGAAAGCCACGATATGGAAGTCGCCGAAGCGGGTGGGCAATTCGGCGATGGATGCGATGTGCACGCAGATGTGGTCCTCGCCGACGCCCGGGCAGTCGTGGTCGCGGTTCTCTTCAAGTATCTGGTCTATTTGCAGGTGTGTAAGATGCTTCAGTACCACGTTCTTGATTCTCCTGTATCTCGGGTCGCTTGAATGTAATCGCGCTTACTCCGCGACCTCATATTCCACCACTATACCCCCGTCGTCCAGCGGCTCACAGCGGCGCAGGCGCAGCCCGATCGCCTCGTCGCGCGGCAGGCCGGGCCCGTCCGCCAGCGTGGGCGCGGTCGCGCCCCCGAAGATGAGGGGAGCTATGTATAGATGTATTTCGTCTACCAGTTTCAGTCTCAGCAGTTCTGCATTGAGCGTGCCGCCGCCCTCGACCATGAGCCGCTCGACGCCCATGCCCTTCAGCAGCCGCAGCGCCTCGGCGAGGTCTACCCGCCGCTCGCCGACGACGTAGACCTCCGCGCCGCGCTCGGTAAGCCGGGCGATCTGAGCCGGGCGGGTTTGTTCCGTGGTGAACAGGACCGCGCGGGCCGGGCCTGCGTTGAGGAACTTGCCGTCGCTGCGTATGGAGGGGCCTGCGGCCGGGTCCCCGATATGTGATACGATGCCCACCTTGATCGGGTTTTCGCTCAGGCCGCGAGCGACGCGTTCGGCGCGCAGGTGCTCGGGCTTTACGGTGAGGCTCGGGTCTTCGTGCAGCAGGGTGTGCCCGCCGACCATGATCGCGCCGGCGGAGGCGCGCAGGCTGTGCACGCGCTCGAGGTCGGCGGGGGAGGAGATGGGCGCGCCGCGGCGCTCGACGGTGTCTATCTTGCCGTCGGCTGTGACCGCGGTATTGATGAAGACGAAGGGGCGCTCGCGGCGCATATGGGGCCGGTATGAGCCTTAGGAGTGGTAGTCGCCGGCATTGACGGGCAGCGTCTCGAAGAATACCCCGTCCACGTAGCACCATCCCCAGTCCTCGTCCGGCTCGAACGACTTGATGATGGGGTGCTGCGTCGCGTGGAAGTGGGCGGTGGCGTGCTTGTTCTTCGAGTTGTCGCAGCAGCCGACGTGGCCGCAGGTCTCGCACAGGCGCAGATGCACCCACCTGTCGCCGATGCGCAGGCAGTCCTCGCAGCCGTTGGCGCTCGGCACGACCTCCTGGATCTGGCTAAAGTGCTCGCAGCTCTCGGCTACGCCCGGGTTATCAGCCATGTTCGTATCCTCCGGTGGTGGTTGCGGCTAACCTTACCGCTGCCGCTCGAGGGCTGCGCGGTCCCACTTGCCCAGGTCCGCCCCCGCTTCGTAGGTGCTCTGCAGGTAGTCGAGCAGGGCGGCGCGAGGGTCGGGCGCCTTGCGCAGGTCGTCGTACAGCAGGATGAACTCGCCGAACTGCTCGTCGAAGTGCGCGCCGTCCGGGCGCACCGGCGCCTGCCTGATGCCCGCGGGCTCGGGGAGCGTGTACGCGAAATACGCGGGGGCGAGAATGCCGCGGCTACCGGGCCAGAACCCGGCTGAATAGTACTCGTGCGAGTTGGCCTCACGTTGAACGTGATCCGCGCCGGGCCTCTCGGGGGCTCGGCGGCCGGTGAAGCGCGCCAGCGAGAGGTCGAAGCTGCCCCAGAAGAACTGCACCGGGCTGGCCTTGCCCGTGAAGCGGCCCTGGAACTCCTTGAGGATGCTGTCGTTCTCCACGAGGATGCGGTGGAAGCGGCCCACGTACTCCTCGTCGTAGGAGGCGTGGACGGTATCCACGTCGCAGTGGATGGGGTTGGGCACCTCCTGCGGCTTCGTGTTTATGCGCACCTCGAGGCCGAGCGACCGCAGGATGGACATCAGCTCGCGGTAGAAATCGGCCACGGTGCGCGGGTGGAGGCTCATGTACCGGGTATGCCCGTCGCTGGTCTGGACCGACAGGTTATGCTCGATGAAGTCGAATTGTATCTCGAACGTCCGCTCGCCGTAGGGGATGGGCGAGGTGGTCAGGCCCCGCGGGGTGACGAAGAGGGTCGTATTCCACCAGTGATTTACCATCGGGGTAAGGGTAAGGCGTATCTTGCCGGCGATCTGGGTCCACATGTGGAGGGTGTCGTAGGTTTCCTTCCACTCGTCGTACGGCAGGGCGGGCCATGCGTCCACGGTGCTCGTTCCACTCGTACTGCTCACATCTATGCTCACGTCTATCTCCTCACGGGTGCTGGCCGGAACAGCCGCGCTCCGGTCTGTCCATTATACTCGCATCAATCGCCGGCGCCGCTCTCCGCGACGACGGCCTCGATCATCCCGCGCACGAAGGTGATCTCGTCCATGATGACAGTGTGCCCCATGTCGGGGTAGATGTGCAGGACCACCTGTGCGTCCAGTTCCTCCAGCAGGCCCGCGGTGCGCGTCAGACGGCCCTCGGGGATGTGGGGGTCGTTGTCGCTGCACCCGAGGAAGACCGGCGTGCCCTCCATTGAGCCTGCGTCGCCGTAGTCGCGGGGCTTGTCGCCGTTCTCGATGAGCGCGCCGCTCAGGCCGATCACACCCGCGTAGCGCCGGGGGTTGCGGGCGGCGTATTCGAGCGCGAGACAGGCGCCCTGCGAGAAGCCGAGCAGCAAGGTGCGTTCGGGAGGGATGCCCACCGAAGCGACCATGTCGAACACCTCGCCCACGGCCGCGAGCGCCGACGACAGCCACGGCTCGTTCTGCTCAACGGGGGCGATGAAGGGGTAAGGATACCATTGGCCCGTGGCCGCCTCCGGCGCGAGATAGGCCACCTCGGGGTGGTCGAGCTGCTCGGCGAGCGAGAGGATGTCGGCGGGGGCGGCCCCGCGCCCGTGGACCATGATCATGGCGACAGTCGCCTTGTCGGGCGCCGCGCCGTACCCGTAGACGGGCATGCCCTGGTGCATAGTTGGCTGGTCTGTCATGTGTCGGGATTCCTCCTGTGTGCTGAGGGCTATGTGCCCCTGTGGCCAGCGACTACGGTGGTGACCATGTTACGTACGACCTCATACTCATGAGGGTTGATGGTGTGGCCCATGCCGGGGTAGATACGCATGGTTACTTCGGCGCCAAGCCCGGTGAGCAGGCCGGCGGTGCGCTGCACGCGGCTTTCGGAGACGTGGGGGTCATCATCGCTGCACCCGAGGAAGACCGGCGTACCGTCGAACGAGCCGGAGTCGCGGTTGTACCGAGGCTTGTCGCCATTCTCCACGAGCGTGCCGCTGAAACCGATTACGCCGCCGTAGCGCCGTGGGTTGCGCGCGGCATACTCCAGAAGGAGGCAGGCGCCCTGCGAAAAGCCCAGCAGCAAGGTGCGCTCGCGCGGTATGCCCGCGGAGGAGACCATGTCGACCACCTCGCCCACGGCGGCCAGTGCGGACGACAGCCAAAGCTCGTCATTGAGTACGCCGGGTGCAATCGCCGGCCCGACGTTGGCTACGCCGGGCACGTCGATTTCTTGCGCGAGCGCGAGAATATCGGGCGCGGGGCCGGCGCGCCCGTGGATGACGATCACCGCGACGGTGGCCTCTTCGAGCGGCGCGCCGAAGCCATAGACGGGTACACTCTGGTGCATAGTCGACTGGTCTGCCATGTGCCGGGGTCCTTTAGGTGCGAAACGGAATCAGTCGTGCTGTAAGTTCCGGATGTTGGTTGTATACAACA
>DASTEB010000084.1:0-5895 GCA_035710025.1 Chloroflexia bacterium | reverse complement strand
GTCCGGCAGCCGGCGCGTCCCGCTGCCGCCCTGTGCGGGTGAAAACAGAGCGGACGGGCCGCGGCGGGATCCGGCTTTCACATAAATTATGGGTCTGGCCGGGCGTGTTGGGAATGGGAATAGGGTCCTGAATCGCCTTCGAATCCATACCCCGCACGATGGACCCCCGGATTACTACGGAGTAGAGAAAGTATTACTCCGAAATAACCCCTGAAAACCACTGAGAGTAGTACGGGAATCGCGCCCGGCACGAAAAACGGCCTGTTTCACGCACGAAAGACCGGCTCGGCGCTAATCATATCGGTGGGCCGAGGGCGCACCGGGCACCCGGCGAAGTAGTAGACTGCGCGAGGCGGCCTTGGTGGTGTATAAATGAGGGGAACGCGCCCTTGCCGGGCCAAACGGCCGCAGAGCGCTCCACCTACCCTTATGGAAAAAACAACTCCAGACTACCCACGCGACCCCGCCAAGGATACCCCGCACCCGCCGGAAAACGGAGCCATCTCGCCACCCGCGCCCTGGTTCGCCTCCGACGCGGGCGAGGCGCGGGCCGTGATGCCGCTCGCCGGATCTGAGGCCGCGGGCGACGAGACCCAGGACCGGAACGAAGACGACCCGTTCGGGCCGCAGGCGCAGCCTTACGGCGCCGAAGCCGAGGCGGAAGGCAGCCCGGACGCGCAGCAGGACGCCGGGCCTGCGAAGAGCAACTCGCTCGCCCTCCGCGAGATCGCCGAGATCGTGCTGATCGTCTTGCTGGTGTTCCTGGCCGTGCGCTCGGCCATCCAGAACTTCAGGGTAGAGGGCGACAGCATGCTCCCCACCCTCCAACAGGAGCAGTACCTGCTGGTGAACAGGGCGCTCTACGCGCGCTACGACGCCAACTTCCTGGGCAGACTGTTCGACCCGAACGCACAGTCAGACATGCGCTACCTGTTCCAGCGGCCCCAGCGAGGCGACATAGTGGTGTTCGCCTCGCCCAGCGAGCCGAAGGACTTCATCAAGCGGGTCGTGGCCGTGGAGGGCGAGACGGTGGAGGTGCGGCCCGCCTACGACCCCGTGGGCAGGCTCGGCACGCCCTGCGGCGGGTGCGGGGTGTACGTGAACGGTGTGCTGCTTGACGAGCCGTACGTGCGCCAGACGCCCGACTACCAGGTGCCGCCCACGCTTGTGCCGCCTGGCCACGTGTTCGTGCTGGGCGACAACCGGCGCAACTCGGCCGACTCGCACGTGTTCGGGCCGCTGCCGGTCGAGCGCATAGTGGGCGCGGCGTTCATGTCCTACCTACCCGCCGAGTCGTTCGGTTTCCTGCCCCACCCGACCTACGCCGAAATCGACGCGACGCCCTGACCCCGACTGTGCTATACTCCGTTCGCGCTCACGCCTGACCCCGTCGCAGACCAGACCGTCTGACAGACTGCCGCCGGCGCTCACTACGGTGGCACACTTGTTGCTAGCGGCTGTAGCACGCCTGCCGGGCGTGCAGGTGCGTGCGCCCTTACAAACACATATCCAAGTGGAGGGAAACATGACGACCAGTAGGCTAAGGTACTTCGGGTTGTTGATCGCGGGCGTGTTCTTTGCACTGCTGCTTACCCTTGCCCCCTCGGGCAAAACCGCGCAGGCGCAGGCTTGCGACCCTTCGGGTAGCATTGACGGCACCGCGGTGCCCAATGTCGTGCCCCCGAACACCTCTGTACAGTTCACGGCTACCAACTTCACCCCGGGCGAGGAGGTCTCGTTCTGGTTCACCCTTCCGGACGGCAACGTATTCGGCACGGCCGCGCCGCTGTGCTGCGCCGACCAGACGGGTACCGTGCGCTTCGAGCCGCTGGTCCTGCCCGAGAGCTTCTACCAGTTCCCCGGCAAGTGGGCATTGACCGTGCAGGGCGCTGCCAGCCAGCACGCGTCGGTGATTTACTTCTGCGTGGTCACCTCGATCCAGCCCACGCAGCCGCCGGCGACCAATACGCCGGTGCCCGTGCCGCCCACCAACACGCCTGTGCCGGCTACCAATACGCCTCTGCCGCCTACCGCCACCCTGGTTCCGCCTACAGTCGAGGCGACTTTCACTCCGGCTATTACCCCCACGATCGGGGTCAGCCCGACCGTCGCCCTGGCAACGCCTACGGTTGAGGCAACCCCCACGGTCGCTGTGGCCACACCCACGATCGAAGCGCTTCCTACTACGCCGCCTGTCGTGGTGCCGCCTGTCGCGGCAACGCCCGTCACTCCCGGCATGCCGACCACGGGCGGCTCGGCGGGCGAGGCCGCCAACACGGCGCTGTACATGATCGCTGCCTTCCTCGCGCTGAGCCTGATCGCGCTGGGTTATTTCGCAAGGCGCAGGGCAACGGCCCGCAGGTAGGGACGAAATACAAAGGTCCTTATTAGCACAGAGGACACAGAGATTACTGGGGATTGCATGGGCGTCAAGGCAGATACCACGCAAACCCTCAGAAGTCTCTGTGTCCTCTGTGCTCTCTGTGTTAGATAGAATCGTTGCGCTTCAACTGCCGGCGTGAGCGGCGTCCGGCGCTTTGACGTGTGACAGGTCGGCGAGCAGGTCGAGCACGGCCAGGTGGTCGCGCAGGTTGTAGCGCGCCTGGGAGTTGGCCAGGCCCACGCGCAGGGTGTATGCGCTGTCCGGCAGGGCCATGAACAGGTACTCGTCGGTCCAGTCGTCGCCCACGGCCAGCACAAAGTCGGGGTCAAGGATGGCGAGGTGGTGCTGCGCGGCCGCGATGCCCTTGTTCACGCCCCCTGTCTTCACCTCGACCACCTTGTTGCCCTGCAGCACCTGTACGTCAATGTTGGCAGTGAAATTCACCAGGTGGTCGAGCAGCTCCTGGGCGCGGACGGCGCCAAGCTCGGGGTCGGCGGCGCGGTAGTGCCACACCAGCGAGAACTCCTTCTCCTCGACGAACGAGCCGGGCAAGCGATCGGAGTAGGTCTCGAGCACAGGGCGGATGCGCGGCTTCCAGTCGTTCTTGAGCGGGCGGCTCAGGTGCCAGTCGCTGCCCCTGTCGCGTATCCACGCGCCGTGCTCGGCCACCAGGCTGACCGGTAGGTCGCCCAGCCAGTCCTCCAGCGTGTTGCGGTCGCGCCCGCTGATCACCACTACGTCGTTGCGGCTGTCGGCGGCTAGGGCCGAGAGCACGTCGCGTACTCGGGCCGTGGGCTCCACCCGCCGCGGGTCGGTCGAGAAGGGCATGAGCGTACCGTCGTAGTCGAGCAGGAGCAAGCGGCGCTCGGCCCGTGTGTAGTCTTCCACCAGCCGGGCGCGGCTGCGCTCGCTCAGCAGGCGCGAGGCGAGTTTATCGCGGTCCTCGCACACCTTGAGCAGCTCTTGCATGAAGTCGGTGGCCCAGGACGTGACGTCGTACCGGCGCAGGCGCTGCTGCATCGTGTCGTTGCGCGAGCGCTGCTCCTCCACCGGCATCTCGAGCGCCTGCAGTATCGCCTCGGCGATCTCCTCGCGGCTGTTGGGGTTGATGATGATGGCCTCGCCAAGCTCCTTGCTGGCCCCGGCCATCTCGCTCAGGATGAGCACGCCGGTGTCGGTGCTGGCGGCGATGTACTCCTTGGCGATCAGGTTCATACCGTCGCGCAACGGGGTGACCAGGCCCACGTCGGAGGCGTGGTACAGGGCGATCAGGTGCTCGAACGGCAGGTGGGTGTACTGGTAGCGTATAGGCACCCAGTCGAGCATGCCGAACTGCCCGTTGATGCGGCCCACAAGCTCCTCGATGCGCTCCTTGGTCTCCTGGTATCGCCCGACGCCGATGCGCGAAGGCACCACCACCAGCATGAGCACGACTTCGCCGTACCACTCGGGGTAGCGCGACAGGAACTCCTCGAAGCCGTGCAGGCGGTGCACGATGCCCTTGGTGTAGTCCAGGCGGTCGATGGACAGCACGACCTTCGTGCCGTTGCTCAGGCTGTTGCGCAGGCGGGTCTCGTGCTCCTGTACGCCGAGCACCTTGACGGAGTCGTGGTACCGCCCGAAGTCAATCCCCATGGGGAAGGTCTCGATGCGGGCGATGCGGTCGCCCACGATCATCTGGCCCATATTGTGCTCGAGGCCCAGCACGCGCAGCACCGAGCGCAGGAAGTATTGGGTGTAATCGTGAGTGTGGAAGCCGATCAGGTCGGCCCCGAGTATGCCCTCGAGGATGGCGCGGCCCCAGCGCCGGGGCATGAGGCGGAAAAGCTCGTAGCCGGGGAAGGGGATATGCAGGAAGAAGCCGATCTGCGCCTCGGGCATGCGCTCGCGCAGCATACCGGGCAACAGCATCAGCTGGTAGTCGTGTACCCAGATTATGTCGTCGGGCCGGGCGACTTTGGCCACGGCGTCCGCGAACACCTCGTTCACGCGTACGTATTCGTCCCAGTACTCCTCTTCGTAATACGCGAACGAGGGGAAGTAGTGGAACAGGGGCCAGATGGTGCTGTTGCAGAAGCCGTAGTAGAACCGGTCCATCTCCGGCTCGGAGATGAAGACGGGGTGCGCGTTCACCTCGCGCGCCTTTCGTTCGAGGTCCCCCTGTCTTGAGGGGTCGACGCTTGAGCCGGGCCAGCCGACCCACAGGTATTCGTTGATGCTGCCGGCACTGCCCGCCGACTCGAGGTAGCCCGTCAGGCCTGAGACCAGGCCGCCCGCGCTCGGCACGAAGGCCAATTCGCCACCCTTTTCCACTGCCGTGAAAGGCAACCTGTTCGAGACGACAAGCAGCCGCCGCGCTCTATCGCGCTGCTCGCTCATGATGCTCCTTTCTGTTGTGTGGTTTCGATATAAGGATGTCAGCGGCCGCAAGTTTTGTGCCAGTGGGCGGCGGGAAGAGTGCGAGAGCAAGCACGCGACGTGGGCCTGCTCTCGCGGCGATCGTGCCGAGTCGCCTAATCCTTCGCGCCGGTTCGGGGCATGCCGGGCACCTGGGTGGTGGGGGCGGTGGGCGCGGCAGTGGGTAGCGGCTCGGGCGTGTCGATAGGTGTCGCCGTGGGCTGCGCGGCCGTCCGGGCGAACACCATGCTGCCGCCCCGGGGCAGGCCGAGCGTGAGGTTGTCACCCTGCACCTGGTACGTCGCGGCTTCCTCGAGCTGCCGCCTGTACTCGGTGTCGAGCGAGCCGGGCGGGCAGGCGACAAGAGTGCTCACGCCCAGGGTGATGTCGATGCCGTCCGTCCCGGTGAGCACGTAGGACAGGTTGCCGATGTTGCAGTCGGCCCTGATGCCGCCGCTGCCGTCGGGCAGGAGCTCGAGGGTGTACTGTGACGGGTTGGGCACCGTTGTGCTCGTGCCGCCCATGTCGGTGCGAAGCCACTGCCACAGGCCCCCGGTTAGCCCGCTGCCGCCAGCGCCGGGCGTGGCCCCCGCGATGGGCGTCTGCTGGGTGGTAAGCTGGGCCTCGCGGAAGGTCATGCCCCCGCTGTCGAAGCGCAGCTCCAGCACCAGCTTGCCCTGGCTGAACAGGTAGCTGCCCACGCGCTCGAGATCGCGCAGGAACACCTGATCTTGTGTGTCGGGCGGGCAGCCTATGCGAGTGAACGCGCCCGGCGTGATCGTCAGCTCGGGGCCGTTGGTGGTGTAGGTGCCGCTCCCCCGGTTGCAGTCGGCCCTGATGGCCATCTGCCCGCCGTCGAGGAATTCGACCGTGTAGCGGGCCGGGTCGACGGCCGTAACTACCGTGCCGTCGTTCGTCTCGGTGCGCTCCCACTCCCACAGCGTGCCGGTAAGGGTGGCGGTGGGTGTGATGGACGTGGTGGTGGGTTGGGCTGCGGGCGCCGCCATGTTGCCGCCGTTCGCGCCGCTCGAGGGAATGCCGGCCGCCGACAGGGCCAGAAGGGAGCCTACGGCCAGCAGCGCCCCCGCGACGATGCCGAGCAGGGGTAAGCGTGA